>CAZTMB010000017.1:18362-34688 GCA_964614695.1 uncultured Isosphaeraceae bacterium
CGAACTCGAAGTCCGGATGTCCGCCCGGCGCCGTGCACTCCTTGAAGTCGCGCACGGTGCCGGTCAGCGTGAAGCGATCCGGCGGGTCCACGGCGAGCGAGGTCGTCGCGGCCGAGAGCGACACGAAGGTCGCGGCGATCGTCAGGCGATTGATGTTCATCCTTCCCTCCTCCTTAGGCCGTCGTGGACGGCGACTGCTTCGGACATCGACCCCATCAGTCATCGGTCCGCCGTTAGGATCCCGCGAGTCGTCTTCGCCAGCGTCGCCCCGAAGCGTGAGCCTGCAGTACGGCCTGTGCGGGCGGTGCGGGTTTCCGTTGCAGCCGGAAGCCTCCGACGCCCGATGCTCGACGCTCTCCCGCGTCTTCCCGGACGGATCCGCCGCTCCATGCACACCTTCCGCATCCAAGGCGGCCGCCGACTCGCCGGTCGCCTTCGCGTCGATGGTTCGAAGAACGCCACCCTGCCGCTCATGGCGGCCGCGCTCCTCGCGGAGGAGCCGGTTCGACTGCGCAACGTGCCCGACCTGAGCGACGTGCGCAACATGGGCGGACTCCTCGCCGAGCTCGGCATGGAAGTCCGTCGAGAAGGCGACACGGTCGACCTTCGGTGCGTCGATCCCGACCGGAGCCATGCCCGATACGAGATCGTCCGCACCATGCGGGCGAGCATCTGCGTGCTCGGCCCCATGCTCGCCCGCCGCCGCCGGGCGGTGGTCTCGATGCCCGGCGGATGCGCCTTCGGCGCTCGTCCGGTCGACCTGCACCTCCGCGGGCTCGAGGCCCTCGGTGCGAAGATCCGGCTCGAGGGCGGCGACATCGTGGCGACGGCCTCCCGGCTTCGCGGCGCGACGATCTTTCTCGGCGGCCCCTTCGGCTCCACCGTGCTCGGCACGGCGAACGTCATGAGCGCCGCGGCCCTCGCGGAAGGCACGACGATCATCGAGTCCGCCGCGTGCGAGCCGGAGATCGTCGACCTCGCGCGGCTTCTCGAGTCGATGGGCGCGAAGATCCGCGGGGCCGGCGGCCCTCGGATCGTGATCGAGGGCGTCGAGGCGCTTGGCGGCGCCGATCACGAGGTGATCCCCGACCGCATCGTCGCGGGGACCTACGCGATCGCGGGCGCGATGACCAACGGCGACGTCGTGCTCGAGGACTTTCCCTACGACGCGCTTCTCGCGGCGATCGACCGCCTCAAGCAGATCGGCGTGCGGATCGACCCGGTCGACGCGAACGCCGATCCGGCCCGCTGCACGGTGCGGGTCAGCTCGGAGCGGAACCTCCGCCCGACCGTCGTCACCACGCAGCCGCATCCGGGCTTCCCGACCGATCTGCAGGCGCAGTTCATGTCGCTGCTGTGCCTCGCGCGTGGCAACAGCGTGATCACCGAGAAGATCTACCCCGAGCGCTTCATGCACGTGGCGGAGCTCACGCGCATGGGCGCCGATCTCTTCCGGCAGGGTTCGGTCGTGGTCGTCGCCGGCGGTCCGCCGCTGATCGGAGCGCCGGTCATGGCGGGCGACCTTCGCGCATCGGCATGTCTGGTGCTTGCGGGACTTGCCGCCGAGGGCGAGACGATCGTGCATCGGGTCTACCACCTCGACCGCGGCTACCACCGCATGGAGGAGGCCCTCAACCGGCTCGGCGCGTCGATCGAACGCATCGACGACAAGGATCTCGAGCGAGACGCTTCGGATCCCGTCCGAGTCGCCAGCGAGGCGTCACCGCGCGAGCTCGTGGAGCAGGATCGCTGACGCGACCGCGACGTTGAGCGACAGGACGTCGCCGTCCGACTCGCCGGCTCCCGGCGGCGTGGCGATGCGGACGACGAGGTCCGCCTCTTCCAGGCTTTCCGAGGAGAGCCCATGGCCCTCCGACCCGACCAGAATGGCAAGGTCCCGCTCGCGAGGCATCTGCCGCGGGGCGGCGGCGCCTTCGCACGTCTCCGCGGCGACGATCGCGAACCCCGCTGAGCGCACGGCGGCGAGGCATGCTCGCCAGTCCGCCGCGACCGTCCACGGCATCGAGAAGACCCGCCCCATCGAGAAGCGGATCGTCGGACGAAGCAGCGGGTCCGCGCAGCGCCCATCGAGGACGACGCCCGACCCGCCGAGGCACGCGGCGGATCGGAAGATCGACCCGACGTTGTCCGGATGGGTCACGCTCTCGAGCAGCAGCAGCCTCCGCGGATGGTGGCGAGAAGAAGCGAGCACCGTCTCGATCGGCGGAAGCGGTCGCGGCCGGCGACCGATCGCGAGTGCTCCGCCATGGAAGCGGGCGCCGGCGATCTCGGTCTCGAGCCCGACCGGGACCTCGAGGATCTCGATGCGCTCGAGAGGAGTTCGCGCGGCGCGAGCTGCGATCGCCGGTCGCAGCGACCGCATCGCATCCTGCGACAGGAGCATGCGTTCGATGCGGTAGGAACTGGCGAGAAGTCGCTGCACCACCCTCGCCGATTCGGCCATGAAGAGCCCGGAGTCGCCGCGAAGCGCTCGGTCGCGGATCCCTCGGAACGGGTCGAGCCGCGGGTCGGAGGCTTCGTCGATGCGGATCGCTGCGGGGCCTGCGGCCTCGCTCACCGCACGTTCATCCGCATGCGGAAGAGCGCGTTGGCCGCTTCGGCGAACTCCGCCTGGGATCGATCGAACCACGCACGCAGGGTCGGTGGGACCGGATCCGAAAGCCCTTCCGAGGGCGCTTCCCGGATCCACGCCTCGATCGCGGCATTGGCGGCGCGAAGGTCGGCGGTCGCCGTCACGAAGCGACGCATCGCCTCGTCGGCCTGCATCTTGTTCAGCGTGGCCTGGTCTGGAATCGTCCCGGCGATCACTCCGATCGTCTCAAGCAGCGCCGGGATCGGATCCCGCTCGACGTCCTTCGCGATCAGGCTGAACTGACCCACCGCCAGCGACGTGTTCGCCAGCGCGAGCCGCACGTCGTCGACCGCCCACTCCCACGGCCCGCCCGCGAGGTCGATCAGACCTCGCCAGACCGGAGTGATCGCATTCGCCGCCGCCGTGACGTTTCGGAATCGATCGCCGAGACGGCCCGTGTCGGGAAACGAGTTGAGCAGTTGGAGATCCTCGATGTTGCCGCCGCCCGCCGGGAAGAACGCCTTGACCTTGGCGTCGACCGTGCTGAAGGCTTCGAGCATCGAACCCCAACCCGATCGCAGCGCCTCGAAGGAGCGCCTGACCCGCTCGGCCCCATCCCGGGCCTGGCCGAACAACTCGATCAGACGATCCCGATCGCCCGCCCAGCGATCGAAGTCCGATTCGACCTCGTCCGCGATCGCGATCGCCTCGCTGCGAATCGCGTCGGCTTCGCTCACGAGGTTCCGCCGCTCCTCCGGGAACGCGTCGAGCATCGACTCGAACCTCGCGAGGCTCTCGCGCAGCTGCTTCCAATGCTGCGTTCCGAAGACCAGCTCCAAGGTGTCGGGAGGCGGAAGCCAGGCGAGTTCCGCCCCGTCGACGAGGCGAGGCCGACCGGGCGTGAACGCATCGATCAAACAGACGTCCGTCTCGCTGCCGATCACCGCGGAGACGAGACGAGCCTCCGCGCCTTCGAGGATCGGGAACGACTTCGGCACCGTGAACACCACCCGCAGCGCATCCGCTTCCTTGGCGGTCGGCACCCTGGAGATCGGCTCGATCGAGACCACCTCGCCGGCGGCGAGGCCTGCCGCGAAGACGCTCGAGCCGGGGGCGAGCGTCTGGATGCCGCGATCCATCGGCACGATGAAGGAGTGCGTGTTCGTTGCGGTCCACGGAAGCCGAGGGATCGTGACGACGCCGGTGAACCCCGCGGCGGCGGCGGCGAGCACCAGAAGGCCCGTGCGTTCGAGGTTGCGGGAGGACTCCGCCACGGCTCAAGGCTTCGCGAGGATGATCCGGAAGAGGTCCTGCTGCGCCTGCTGATAGCGCCGCAACTGGTCGCCGAGATCCTCGCGGATCGCACGACCCAGCTCCGGATCGTCGGCGAAGGCCTGCGGGTCGGACGCGAGGATCTGCTGCAGGCTCTCGCCGGCGACCTTCAGATCGGCGGCGGCGATGGTGAAGTTCCGGGCCGCGTCGTAGAGGTTCTCGTGGGCGACGACCTCGCTGGTGGGCTGGTAGAGCAGCCGCCACGGATTGCGGCGAATCTCGATCATCGACAGCTTCAGATCGCTCGAGGCCTCGCGCAGGTCCGTGAGCATCGACCGCACCTGCGGGATCTGCCGCGCGAGTTCCGGACGCAGATCGCCGAGCATGGCGGCGACGTCGTCGAGGGACTGCTGCGCCGAACCCAGCACATCGAGCAGCTTCGGCATCGCCTCCTCGTTCAGGCTCTTGACGAGGATGTCGACCTGCTCGCTGGCGTTCTTCGCGTCAGCCAGGATCGTCTCGACCGTCGGCGCGTTGGTTCGCACAAGTTCGGCGATCTGATCGACGGGCTGCTCGGCCTTGTCGATCAGCGCCTTGGCGTCGTCGATGCCCGAGACCAGCGCCGCGGAGGCCTGCACGGCGTTGGCGAGGGTCGTCGAGACCTCGCCGCTCCAGGTCGGCCAGCGATTCGCGACGTCGCCCACGACGGTGCGGACGTCGGCCAGCGTCGGCCGCACGAACTCTTCGTAGTCCTTCGGCACCTCGTCGCCGAGAAGCACCGACAGCCGCTGCACGTTGTCGATCACCTCGCCGACATCCGCGGCGTTCTCGCCGCCGACGATCGTCGCCAGCATGCCGGGGCTCGGGCTCGCCTCGATGGTGCCGCCGGGCTCCACGACCGTCGATCCGGGCTTGCCGCCGAGGTTCGTGAAGTTCAGGAAGCCCACGTTGCCGAGCAGCGGCGACATCCGAAGCACCGTCGCGTCGTTCGAGAAGCGGATCGACTTGTCGATCTCGATCGACGCCTCGATCGCGGCGAGGCGGTCTCCTTCGAAGATCGGTGTCACCGCGGTCACGGTGCCGCGCGGCAGCCCGCCGACTTGGACCGTCGAGCCGGCGCTGATGCCGCCGACGCCTTCCTCCACCGTGAAGCGCACCTGGTAGCTCGCCTGCGGGGTGAGGGTGAGGCGCTGGATGATGACCAGGGTGACCACCGCGAGGATGACCCCCGAGATCACGAAGGCGCCGGCCGTGAGGTTCTGACGCGTCTCGTTCGCCATGGCGGTGGGTGTACCACAAGCCCGACGGGTTGACCAAGGGCTCCTCGGACGTGCCTCGATCCGGGTCAACCGGCGACGAGCTTCTCGTTGGTCTCGAATCGCTTGAGGGCGGCGAGCAGCTGCTCGATCTGCACCGCGGGAGGCAGGCTGAGAAGCCGGCGTCGCAGGGCGGTGATCGTCTTCAGCTCGCGCTCCGAGAGCAGCAGGTGCTCCTTCCGGGTGCCGGACGCCGCGAGGTTGATCGCCGGGAAGACCCGCTTCTCGGAGATCGACCGGTCGAGGATCAGCTCCATGTTCCCGGTGCCCTTGAACTCCTCGAAGATGATCTGGTCGGCCCGAGATCCGGTGTCGACGAGGCAGCTGGCGATGATCGTGAGCGATCCGCCCTCCTCGGCCTTGCGGGCGGCGCCGAAGAGCTGCTTGGGGATCTCGAGCGCCCGCGAGTCGAGGCCGCCGGACATCGTCCTGCCGCTCGAACCGAAGCGTCGGCTGTTGTTGAACGCCCGACCGAGGCGGGTGAGGGAGTCGAGCAGCACCACGACGTCCCGACCGGCCTCGACGAGCCTCTTGGCCCGCTCGATCGCCGCGATGCCGAGGGTGATGTGCGTCTCGATGTCCTGGTCGTTGCTCGAGGCCAGCACCGTCGCGGGGACGTTCCGGCGGAAGTCGGTGACCTCCTCGGGGCGCTCGTCGATCAGCAGCGCGACCAGTTCCACTTCGGGGTAGTTGTGCTTGATGCCCGCGGCGATGTCCTTGAGAAGGATCGTCTTGCCCGCCTTGGGAGGCGCCACGATCAGGCCGCGGGTGCCGAAGCCGATCGGGCAGAAGAGATCGATGAGACGGTTCGCCGGAGGGCATCCCCGGAACTCGAGGCACATCCGCGGTTGCGGATCGAGCGGGGTCAGTTCGGCGTAGGTCCGGCGATCGAGGTACGTCTCGACGGAGTGGCCTTCGACCTCGAGCACCTCGAGGACCTGCCGTCGATGGTGCCCGCGGATCATGCCGGTCCGCGCCACGATCTTCTGGCATTGCCGCAGGCGAGTGCGATCCACGATCGAGCGCGAGATCGACGGGTCCTGCGGCGTCGAGATGAAGCCGTTCGAGAACTGACGGAGGCGGGCTTCGCCGCCGTCGATGTCGACGACCCCTTCCTGAACCTCGACCTCGGTCGGCTCGGCGGGCGCGTGCGGCGCTGGCGGCGGGCCGCTCGGATGACTGGCCGCGCCCGGCTCGCCGGGAACGCCTTGTCCCTTGCCACGGCGCCGACGCCGTCGGCGGCGCTTGCGCTTGCCGCTGCCGGGTTCGCCACCTTCGCCGGAAGCGCCTGCATCCCCGGGCGAGACCGGCGCGGCGGTGACGGCTTCGGTCGAAGGTGCCGTAGGTCGGGACTCGGCGTCCCCACTCGCCGGCGCTTCGCCCGCTGTGATCGATTGCGGGCTGCCTTCGGCTGCAGCGGTGCCTTTCTTGCGGCGAACCCGCTTGCGCTTCTTCGGCGCCTCGAGCCCGCGCTCCGAGTCGGTCGGGGTCTCCGCCTCGCCCGAGGTGATCGTGGCCGCCTCGTTCGGTTCGATGTTCGGCGTGTGCTTCGCCTCGACCGCCGCGGGCGGCGCCTCGACCGTCTCGTGGCTCTCGGCGACGGTCTTGCGACGCGATCTCGGACGCGGCGCGGCCCCGGCGGCTTCTGCGTCGACGGCAGCGGAAGCGTCCGCCTTCGCCTGTCGGCGGGGCTTCTTGGGGGCGGTGCCGGTCGCGGGGGTTGGTTCCATCGTGAGCAGCTCGTTCGGCGTCATGGAGGACTGGATCAGGGCGTGGCGGACTCGCGGTCGTCCGCGAGCGACGACGCGATCTCTCCCGCGAGGCGGGCGTTGGAAAGAAGGAGCGTGATGTTGGCCAGAAGCGTTCGACCGCCGGTGCGTTCGACGAGTCGCTCGAGGAGGTGCGGCGTGACGCCCGGACCGCGATCACGCGGCGCGGCGGCGCTCTCCTCGGCGATCACGCGATCGAGTTCACCCGCGTCCGCCAACGCCCAACGGCTTGGCGCGGCGTGCAGCAGGAGCATCGCGCTTCGCCTGGCGAAGCGGCTCCAGTGAAGTCGGCAGGCTCCGGCCGCCTCGGCCGGCGACTCGACCTTCCAGGGGCAGGCGATCGTGCCGCAGGGGGGCGAGATGAATCTCGGCCAGTGGCCGATCCGGTAGCCGACGGTCGGCACCGCAAGGCTGTCGAGCATCTCCGCGGTCGCCGCGATGTCGAGGATCGACTTCGCCCCGCTCGCGACGAGGCAGACCGGACTGTCTGCAAGGAGCTTCAGGTCCGCCGAGACGTCGGCGGTGGCGTTCCAGCCACGGTGCGCGCCGCCGATGCCGCCGGTCGCCATCACGCGGATCGCCGGAGAGACGAGCCCGCAGGCCGCGAGCGTCCCCGCGACGGTCGTGCCGCCATCGGCGCCCCGCGACGCCGCGATGCCGAGATCGCGCGCCGAGAGCTTGGCGGGCGACTCCGCGCGGGCGAGCGACGCGAGTTGCGCCTCGTCCATGCCGACGTGCAGCGTGCCGCCGAGCATCCCGATCACCGCCGGCACGCTTCCCGAGGCGCGAACGGCCTCGCCCATGAGGCGGACCGTCTCGAGGTGGATCTCCGCGTCGTCGCGCCACGACGCCTCGATCGCCAGTCCGTCGTGGGCATCGCGGATCCAGCCGGCCAGCGGCGGCTGAGGCCACGGCCGGCGGGGCAGTCCATGGGTGAGCACGGCGGTCTCGAGCGCGACGACGCCTCGACCCGACGCGAGCGCCGCACGCACCTCCTCATGGATGACGATCGCCTGACCCACTTCGGCCCTCGACGGGGATCCGGGCGAGGATCCCGCGGAGACTCTCGCCGCGATCGGCTCGTCGCGCCGCGTTCAGGCGGCCTCGTCGCGAGCGATCGCGGACTCTGCGACGCGTCCGACCGTTCGGACGCGTCCGACACTCAGCGACGGCGGGTCTTCGTGCGGCCGCCGAGGCGCTTCTGCGGCGCCTCGGTGGGCACGATCCCTCCGGGGAAACGACTCGGATCCGCGGCCTCGGCGACGGGCACGGCGACGGCGAAGCGGTTCTGGGCGACCGAGCGGTCGGCGCGGCGCTTCTCGTCGAGTTCCCGTTGCGCCCGCACCTCCGCCGGCACCGGGCCGGGCTCGAAGTCCGGGTACTCGAGACGGGGGATCTCGGTGTTGGCCAGCATCTCGATCGAGGTGAGCAGTTCGCCCTGGTCGGGGCAGACGAAGCTCCACGCGACGCCGGATCGCCCGGCGCGGGCGGTGCGGCCGATGCGATGCACGTAGACCTCCGGATCGTCCGGCAGGTCGTAGTTGATGACGTGGGTGATGTCCTCGACGTCGAGACCGCGCGAGGCAAGGTCGGACGCGACCAGCACGCCGAGCTTGCCCGCCCGAAGCTGGTCGATCACCTTGTTCCGCTTGTTCTGGAACATGTCGCCGTGGATCGCGTGCGCGTCGATGCCCTTGTCGGCGAGGTACTCCGCCACCGTGTCCACGGTCCGCTTGGTCCGGCAGAAGACCACCGTCAGCCCGGGCTCCTCCTTCTTGAGGAGGTGCAGCAGCAGGCGCCGCTTGTCCCAGGGCTCGACCGGCAGGTAGCTCTGCGCGACCTGGTTCACGGTCAGGCTTGCCGCCGCGGTCACGATCTTCTCGGGGTCCTTCATGTAGGACCTCGCGAGCTTCTCGATCTCGGCCGAGATCGTCGCGGAGACGAACAGCGTCTGCGGCTTGTGCTTCAGCGAGCCGAGGATCCGCCGGATGTCGTCGCGGAAGCCGATGTCGAGCATCCGGTCGACCTCGTCGAGCACCGCGATGCGGATTCCGTCGTAGGGGAGCAGCCCTCGAGCGTGCATGTCCATCACGCGGCCCGGCGTGCCCACCACGATCGACGGCTTCTTCTCGAGCTTCGTCGCCTGGATCCGGATCGGCTGCCCGCCGTAGATCGCGATCGCCTGAAGGGGCGTGTGCTTGGCGAACTCGCGGATCTCGCGGGTCACCTGGATCGCGAGTTCGCGGGTCGGCACGAGGACCAGCGCCGCGAACGGATCCTTGGTCTCGGCGAGGCGATGGATCAGGGGAAGGCCGAAGGCCGCGGTCTTGCCGGTGCCGGTCTTCGCCTGGCCGAGCACGTCGCGACCGGTGAGGGCCACCGGCACGAGCGCCGCCTGGATTCGGGTCGGGTGGACGAAGCCCATCTCCGCGACCGCCTTCGCGAGCGGCTCGGCGAGGCCGAGTTCGGCGAAGGTCGTGCTGGTGTCGAAGATCTCGTCGCGGTCGCGCAACTCTTGCATGGATTGGATCGAACTGCGAAGCCGCGGAGCGGTCGGAGGACCGAGAGGGGCTTCGCGAGGCGCTTCTCGTGAGGCAGTCCGCCGGCACATCCGGCGGGCGTCGCGCCGGTGGCGGCGCTGCGTGGGTGTCGACTTGGATCTCAGGACTCGACGCGTCGCCCGGTCGCACGACCGATCGCTCGCGTCTCCCCCGTGGAGCCGTCGCTGGTTGACCTGCGACGACGTCGTGAAGCAACGTCGACGCGGTGATGGTAGGTGCGGTCGCTCGTCGATACAACCCGTCGGTCGGAGGGGCGCTTCGCCCCAAAGTCCAGCGCCTCTCGGGTACCTTCGCCGAGGACGCTCTCCCGGCATGCCTCCCACCAGCGCCATCCGAATCGACCTCGCGGCCCTCGACGCCAACGTCGCCGCGATCCGCCGGATGGTGGGTCCTACCTGCCGGCTGTGCCCGATCGTGAAGGCCGACGCCTACGGCCTCGGGGCGGCCCGAATCGCCCGGCGCCTCGCACCGGCCTCGAGCCTCTTGGCGGTCTACTCGCCCGAGCAGGCCCTGACTCTCGCCGAGGAGCGGGTCGGCGTGCCGAGCCTGATCCTGATGCCGGTGCGATCGATCCGCCGTGGCGACGACCTCGAGTCGGCGCTCGCCGGCGGCGGCATCCACCTCACCATCCACGACGCGGCGCAGGCGGCGAGCCTGACCACCTCGGCGCGACGGCTTGGCGTCCGCATTCCGGTGCATGTCGAGATCGACACGGGGCTGCGACGGGGCGGCGTCGAGTGCGGCGAGGCGGCGACGCTTCTTCGTGCGGTGATCGCCGAGCCCGCGCTGCGGCTCGCGGGCGTGATGACCCACTTCAGCGACTCCAAGCGCGATCCCGAGCGGACTCGGGCGCAACTGGCGGCGTTCGACGCGGTGCTCGCTTCCGTCGAACTGCCGGAGACCTGCGTCGTCCACGTCTCGAGCACGCACGCATTGCTGCGGCATCGCCGCTACCACCGCGGCATGGTCCGCTTCGGTCTCGCGTGGGCCGGCTACGGCCACGAGGACCTCGAACTCGCCGCGCGAATCGAGGGATCGTCCGAGCTGCGTCCGGCGATCTCGTGGTCGAGCGGCATCGTGCACGTCAAGCGCATCGCCGCCGGTGACGGCGTCGGATACGGCTCGACGTGGGTCGCCTCGCGTCCCACCGTCGTCGGACTCGTGCCGGTGGGGTACGCGGACGGATTCCCGGTCGCCCGCGGATCCGACGCCGGCCGAGTCGTGCTGATCCCGCGCGACCCTCGCGATGGCCGACGAATCGAGGTCCCGGTCATCGGCGCCGTCAGCATGGACCAGATCACGATCGATCTCACCGACGCAGTCGCGAGCGAGGCTTCGGCGGCGATCCGTCCCGAGTCGCTGCTCGACTGGGGCGTCGAACTGATCGGAACCGACCCGGCGGCGGCGACGCATCTGCCGACCGTGGCGGCGCG
The DNA here is from genome assembly GCA_964614695.1 of uncultured Isosphaeraceae bacterium. Taxonomy (GTDB): domain Bacteria; phylum Planctomycetota; class Phycisphaerae; order Phycisphaerales; family SM1A02; genus VGXO01. Next base: position 29,307 of record CAZTMB010000017.1, read on the forward strand.
AGCGGGCGTGCTTCCCCACGAACTGCTCTGTCGCCTCGGCTCGCGCATTCCTCGCGTCCATGTCGCGGGCGGCAACGCGGCTGAGCATGGCTCGCCCGCGATCCCGGTCGTCGAGACGCGTCGGGTCGAGCCCGGATCGCCATCGCTGCGGGCGATCTGAGGTCGCGCCGACGACCCCCTCGTTCGAGGCTCGTGCGTCCGGAGCGGTTCGGATCGTCGAGCCCTTCTACCCTCCCCTCCCATGCACGAGTCCGCCGCACACGTTCCATCGCCGACGCTCGAAGACCGCTTCGACGCGATCGTCGTGGGCGGTGGCCCGGCCGGATGCCTCGCGGCACTGGGGTTGGCGAGGCAGGGGCTTCGCACCGCGATCGTCGACCGCGGCGCCTCGGGGCGCGACAAGTGCTGCGGCCACTGCCTCAACCCGCGGGTGTCGACGCTCCTGGCTCGTCACGGGCTGCTCGACGCCGTCGAGGCGATCGCGGTCGGAACGACCCGTCGGCTTGCGATCGAGGAGGCGTCGGGACGAGGACTGCTCGAACTTCGACTCGAATCGCGTGAAGGCGACGGCGGATGGCTCGTGCCGCGCGATCGTCTCGACGCGGCGCTCTGGGACTCGGCGGTCGCGGCAGGGGCGATCGCGATTCGCCCGGCTGCGGCAAGGCTGATCGAGTCGACGGTCAAGGCCGGCTGCGGCGACGCCGTGGTCGAACTCGAGCAGGATGGACATCGCCGGCGCGTCTCCTGCGGACTGCTCGTCGCCGCCGACGGCCTCGGAAGCGGCGTGGCGCGCCGCGCGGGGCTGGCGCCGGCGCGAAGCGGCCGCGGCTTCGGCTTCTCCGCATCGCTCGAGCCGGCCGAGGCGTGTTCGAACGCCTTGGGGCTTCGGCGCGATCACGTGCTGATGCTCGTCGATCCGGCGGGATATCTCGGTCTGGTCCGCGAAGCGGATCCCGCCGGCGGCGAGCGTGTGCACGCGGCGGGGCTCGTGCGCGAGCATCGCGGCGTTCGGCGAAGTCCGCATGAGTTCGTTCGGTCGATCCTGCAGCGTCGGGCGCCGATCGAGCCGTCGCTCGAGGGGCTGGTCGCGGCGGGACCCATGCCGTGGCGACCAAGGCGAGCGACGTGCGGCGCGATCGCGCTCGTGGGCGATGCCGCCGGATACGTCGAGCCCTTCACCGGCGAAGGCATGGCGTGGGCGTTCGAGTCCGCCGACGCGCTCGTCGCCGCGGTCGAGGCGCACGAAGGATGGAATGCCGCGGCCGAAGCCGCCTACGCACGAGCCCATGGGCGGCGCATCGCCGCCGCACAGCGGGGCTGCGCGATCGTCGCGGACGCCCTCGCGCGGCCGGGCCTTCTTCGCGTCGCGTGCGGCGCGGGTCGCGGTCTGATGCGCGCGTTGCCGGTCGTGGGCCGACCACTGGTCGAAGCGACGCTCCTTCGCGGGCTGGTGACCCGATGAGCGTGCACGCGATCCCGCGTCCGGCGGAACGAACGGCGTGGCCTGCGGCGAGCGTCCCTTCCCTCGCGGGCATCGGCGTCGCGCTGCCGGAGCATCGCTGGCTTCAACGTGATCTCGCCGAACTGCAGGCGGACCTCTGGTCGCTCGAGGGTGCGGAACTCGAGCGATGGAGGCGAATCGTCGATCGATCGGGCATCGAGCACCGCGCGATCGTGGGCGATCCGACCGAGTTGCCGACGCTCTCGACCGCGGCCCGCATGGAGCGCTTCGAGCACTTCGCGCCGCCGCTCGCGCGGGATGCGGCCCGGCGGGCGATCGAGCGGGCCGGCTGCGAGGCCGGGGCGATCACCGATCTGGTGGTCGTCACCTGCACGGGATTCAGCGCTCCGGGGCTCGCGGGCGAGCTGATCGGCGAACGCGGCATCGGCCTTCGCCACTCGGTTCGTCCGCTGCAGCTGGGCTTCATGGGCTGCTTCGGCGGGATCGCCGGGCTGCGGGCGGCGAACGCGATCGCGACCGCCGATCCAGAGGCGGTGGTGCTGGTCGTCTGCGTGGAGCTCTGTTCGCTGCATCTTCGCGCGGACCGCGATCCGCAGAACCTCGTCGCCTCGGCGCTCTTCGCCGACGGCGCCGCGGCGGCGGTCGTGCGAGGGCGAGGCGACCTTTCGGCGCCGGCCGCGGTGGTGCTTGGCAGGGGCCGGAGCCTCACGTTGCCGGAGGGCCGCGACGAGATGACCTGGCGGATCACCGACCACGGCTTCGCGATGACGCTCTCCCGCGAGGTTCCGATCCTCGTGAAGCGAAGGCTGGCCGAGATGCTCGAGTCCGCTTCGCCCACGCCGGTCTCGGTGCTGCCGCACCCGGGAGGGCCGGGCATTCTCGAGGCGGTCGAGGCGGCGATCGCCTCGTCGGCGCTCTCGGAGCGGATCGATCCACGCGGGATCGCCGCCGCGAGGGCCGTGCTTCGCGAGTGCGGGAACCTCTCGTCGGCGACGATCCTCGTCGTGATCGAGCGGGCGCTCGCGGACGGCGTGGCGCTTCCCGCCGAAGCGATCGCGTTCGGTCCGGGCCTCGCGATCGATGCGGTCGGACTCGCCGCGCCGCCGGTCGCCCCGCTCCGTACCATCGATCCATGACCGTTTCCGTCCCGTCCGCGTCGTCGCCCGAGACCCGCCTTGCACCGCGCACGCGGATCGGCGTCGTCAGCTACCTCAACACGCTTCCGTTGATCGCCGGGCTCGAGTCGCTCGAATCGGTCGAGCTCGAGCACGCGGTGCCGAGCGACCTGATCGGGCGGCTTCTCGAGGGCGGCGTCGATCTGGCGCTCGTCTCGGCCGCGGACTATCAGAAGAGCCCGAAGCCGCTTCGCATCGTGCCCGCCGGAATGCTCGGATGTCGAGGACGCACCATGACGGTGCGCCTCTACAGCCGGGTGCCGATCCCGCGGATCACGGCGGTCCACGCCGACACCGACAGCCACACCTCGGTGATCCTGCTTCAGGTGCTGCTGCGCGAGCGTCACGGGCTCGCGGTCGAGATGATCGACTTCGACGCGCGGTCGGTCGATCTCCGCGATCCGGCCTCGCCGCGGCCGGAAAGCCTGCTGCTCATCGGCGACAAGGTGATCGTCGCGGCGCCCGACCATCGCGAGTACCCCTATCAACTCGATCTCGGCGAGGCATGGCTCGAGTCGACCGGCAAGCCGTTCGTCTTCGCGACGTGGATGTGCCGGCGGGATCTCGACGAGGACGCCAAGCGACGCGTGCGCACCGCCGCCGCGGTCCTCGACCATCAGCGGCGGCACAACCGAAGCCGCCTCTCGAACATCGTGCATCGCCATGCGATCGCCCGCGGCTGGCCGAAGTTCGACGCGGATCTCTACCTCTCCGGCATGCTGCGCTACGAGTTCGGCGAGGCGGAGGCGGACGGGCTGAGCACGTTCTTCTCGCTCGCGCATCGGCACGGCCTTCTTCCGAACTGCCGTCCGCTTGATCTGCTGGATTCCTGAGTGGAGCCTCGAAGGGGCCGATTTCTGCTCGCCCCGATCGCCGAGTTCGCGAGGCAGATCGCCTACGCGCCGCCCGCGACGCGCAAGCGGCAGATGGAGCGTCTCGAGCGACTGGTCGGCGAGATCGAGCCGGCGATCCGCTATCCGCTGTCGTTCGTGGTGTTCCGCGCGAGCGGCTATCGCTCCGAGGAGGACGGACCGCTGCTCGACGGCGTGCGGCTGCGGCGCGACCTCGCCCAACTGGTGCTGGCGATCTCCGAGGGACTCGACCTCGCGACGCGCGATCTCGGCGCGGTGATGCCGCTCGAGGACGCCGCGACGCTCGCGGGCGTCAGTGACCGCACGATCCATCGCTGGCGAAGCGAAGGCCTCGTCGTGCGCCGGGTCCGCTTCCCCGACGGCGAGCGTCGCGTCGCGGTCGATCGTCGCGTGCTCGAGCGCTTCGCGTCGCAGCGCGGCGTCACGCTCGGCGCGACGAAGCCTTCGGCGCGGATCGACGAAGCCGAGTGGCGACGCATCGAGGCGAAGTTCATCGCTTGGCGCGAGGAGTCGCTGCCGCCGACCGAGGCGGCGGCGCGGACCGCAAAGGAGTTCGGCCGGTCGCGCGAGGGCGTTCGCAAGCGACTGATCGCTTCGGGGCTTTGGTCGCGTCGGATCGCGACCGTGCCGACCGATCGATTCCGCAAGCGCCTGCTCGCCGCGTTCGACCGGCTGGTGCCTCCCGGCGAGCTCGCGCGGCGGGTCGGCCGCGATCCGCGGGCGGCGGAAGCGGAATGCCGTCGGCTTCGCGTGGCGCGGCTTCGCGGGCTCGAACTGCCGTCGCGGCGATTCCCGACCTTCGAACGCGCCGATGCGGCCCGCGTGATTCCTGCGACGCCGCTTGCGCAACGTGGATTCCGCGAGCAGTGGTTCCCGCTCGATGCGGTGACGTTGCTCGAGGAGATCGCCACGGCGAAGACGCCGCGCGGCTTCGAGTCGGAGGCGGAGACGCTCCTTGCCGTCGAGGCGTGGCTGCTCGACGAGGCGGCCGAGGCTCTCGCCGGGCTCGTGCCGCGCGAATCGGCCCTCGACGAGATCGAGTGGCGATTGCGTTGGGCGCTCTCGATCCGTCGCCGCGTGGCCCGGCGACTGATGCCGATCGTCGTCGCGAGGATCGAGCAGGCGCTCGGCGGGTCGCTGCGTTCCCGCACTTCGGCGGAGATCCGCATCCTGCTCGATGCGGGACTGCGGACGTTGGCGGAGGTGCTCGACCGCTTCGAGCCGGCGACCCGCAGCGGGCCGAGTCGATCGCTGCGGGGGGTCCTTTCGCTCGCGATCGATCGGGCGATCGCGCGGACGATCGAATCGATGCGCTCCCGCCGCGCCGCCGCCCGACATCAGGCGATCCCCCTCGAGGATCCCTCGCCGCGGCTGGCTCCGTGGGGTCGCGCCGTGCTTGGCCCCGACCGCTGGCGGGATCGCGCGGTCTCCCTGCCCGATCCGGTGCGGCAGCTGCTGGAGCGGAGGCACGGCTGGGGCGACGAACGCCCGCACTCGATGGCGGAACTCGCCGCGATCGATCGGATCCCGCTGTCGCGGATCGCCCGGCGGCTGCGGGACGCCCACCGACAACTTCGGAACGCGAGATCGCGGCGACTGTGAACCCAGGCAGTTTCGGCGGGAGAGCGAAGGCGTGAGGTCTGCGCGGATCCTGCCGATTTTCGGGTCTTCTCCTTGACCGAGAAGATCGCTGGGGCACCTTCTACGAGCCGTCTCACGTCCCTTGGAGGTCCCTGCGCCTCCCGCGAGCCGGCTTCGATTCCCTCTCGTGGAGAAAGACATGAAGAGCGTTAGGACGCTGGCGGTCGCCGCCGGCCTGTCGATGGCGTTCGCCGCAGCGGCGAGCGCACAGTTGATCGCCGGCTGGACCATC
>CAZTMB010000018.1:0-2572 GCA_964614695.1 uncultured Isosphaeraceae bacterium
TCGATCCCCTCGTGCACCTCGATCTCCTCTTCGTCGCCGCCGCGGAGCACGGTGATGGCGACGCCCTCGGGAATCGCCTGGCGGAACAGCCGGCCGTAGGGCTTGGTCGCGATGCGCGGATCGAGCACCGCGATCTGCCCGCGATCCTCGCGCGACCGGATCAGGCGGCCGATCCCCTGCTTGAAGCGAAGCACCGCGCGGGGCAGCTGATCGTCGCGGAAGGGATTGCCGCCCTGCTCGCGGATGCGCTCGAGCCTCGCCTCGACGAGCGGGCGATCCGGCACGTCGAAGGGAAGGCGGGTGATGATCACGTTGCGAAGCGCCTGGCCGCGCACGTCGACGCCTTCCCAGAAGCTCGAAGTCCCGAAGAGCACCGCGTCCTCGCCGCTGCGGAACTGGCGAAGCAGCGCCGTGCGGCTCGTGCCGGGCGCATGCAGCAGCAGCGGATGCCCGCGGCGCTCGATCTCGGGGCCGATGCGCTTCGCGAGGTCCTCGAGCGAGGCGTAGCTCGTGAAGAGCACGAACGCCCCGCCGCCGGTGCGGTCGATCTCGCGAAGGACCGCCTCGCCGAGGCGCTCCGGGAAGTCGCGAGACTCGGGCGCCGGCATCGCGGCATCGACGTAGACCCGCATCTGCCGCGGGAAGTCGAAGACCGAGCCGAGGGCGAGCGTCCGGGCACCTTCGCAGCCGAGCCGCGCCGCCACGTGCTGGAAGTCGTCCTTGCCGACCGCGAGGGTCGCGGAGGTCATCGTCACCGAGACCTCCTGGCCGAACAGGTGCTCCCGCAGCGTCGGGGCCACCTCGACCACCGCCGCCGCCAAGGTCATCGGCGCCCGACCCGACCACGCGCGGGCGTCGGATCGCGGCTTCGCCTTGCCGCCCTCGACCCAGTAGACGCAGCCGGGCATGGCCTGCGCGAGCAGCGCCGCGGTCTCGTCCGCGAGATCCTGCGCCCGCTGCGCGTAGGCGTTCAGTTCGAACTTCTCCGCCTCGTCCTCGATCCGCTCCCGCATGATCCGAAGGTGCGCCGCGAGCTCCCGCAGCGGCGTCGAGAGCGCGTCCTCGACGGCGTTCGAGGCCCGCATGCGCCCGTTGGATCCGCCGCGCTCCTGCTGCCAGCGCCACAGCTCGTCGAAGAGCGCCGCCGAGGCGCCTCGCACGTCGTCGAGCATCCGCACCGCATGGTCGACGAGCGACGTGCCCTCGGCCCACCGCAGCCCGGCGAGGTAGCCGCGTCCGGTGCGCTCGTCGAGCAGCGTGCGCAGGAGATGCCGCACGCGGTTCTCGCCGAGACGAAGGCCGAAGTGCTCCGCGGCGATCTCCTCGACGTGGTGCGCCTCGTCGAGGATCACGTGCTTGTAGGGAGGCAGGAATCCCACGCCGCGGGAACGCAGCGCAAGGTCGGAGAAGAAGATCGCGTGGTTGCAGACGAGGATGTCCGCGTTCTCCATGCGGCGCCGCGCGGCCTGGTAGAAGCAGGTGTCGTAGGTCGGGCAGCGCCGGCCCATGCAGTTGTGGGTGTCCGACTGGACCTGGTCCCACACCACCGACGGAGGAAGCTGCGGCAACGTGGCGAGCGAGCCGTCGCGGGTCTCGTAGGCCCAGTCCTCGATGCGGTGAAGGGCATGCCGCTCCTCCTCGTCGGGGAAGAGGCGGTCCTGCCGCTTCGAGGCGAGCCCGAGCCGGCGCAAGCTCACGTAGTTGCCGCGGCCCTTGACGAGCACCGCGGTGAACTCGTCGGGGATGACCGCGTTGAGAAGCGGCAGATCCTTCTCGAGCAGCTGCTCCTGCAGCGAGATCGTGTGCGTGCAGACGATCACCCGCTCGCGTCGCTCGACGACGCGCCGGATCGCCGGCAGCAGGTACGCGAAGCTCTTGCCGACGCCGGTGCCCGCCTCGACGAGCAGATGCTCGCCGCGCTCCATCGCGGCCTCGACCGCCGCGGCCATCTCGAGCTGCTCCGGCCTCGTCTCGAATCCCGGGAGCCGCCGCGCGATCGGGCCGGTCTCGGAGAGGAGGCTTGAGCAGTCGAGCGGCATCGCCGGACTCTATCGCCGGACCGCGACCGCGAACGCCGCCGATATGATCCGCCCCTTCGTCGCGGCGCCACGGTCGCGGTCGAGCCGAAGCGATCCCGAACCGGAGCACGCCTGATGAAGGTGCACGAGTATCAAGCCCGCCAACTCCTCCACGACGCCGGCATCGCCGTGCCGCCGGGCGCGATGGTCGAGACCGTCGACGACGCCGCCCGCGAGGCGAAGCGGATCTTCGACTCCGGCGCCGGCCTCGCCGTCGTCAAGGCGCAGGTGCACGCGGGCGGTCGCGGCAAGGCGGGCTTCGTGAAGCTCGTCAAGGACGCGGCCTCCGCCACCGACGCCGCGAAGTTCATGCTGTCGAACCGCATGAAGAGCCCGCAGACGCCGCCCGAGGGGCTCGAGGTCAATCGGCTGCTCGTCGCGGAGGCGGTCGACATCGCGAAGGAGTTCTACGTCGCGATCCTCGTCGACCGGGCCCGCCGCACCAACACCCTGATCGCCTCCGCCGAGGGGGGCGTCGAGATCGAGAAGACCGC
>CAZTMB010000018.1:2672-7281 GCA_964614695.1 uncultured Isosphaeraceae bacterium
GCGAAGTTCTCCTTCGACGACAACGCCCTCTTCCGCCAGAAGGCGATCGCGGCGCTCTTCGATCCTGCCGAGGAGAACCCGCTCGAACTGAAGGCCCGCGAGTTCGGCCTCAGCTACATCGCCCTCGACGGCAACATCGGATGCCTCGTGAACGGCGCGGGCCTCGCGATGGCGACGATGGACATCATCAAGTTGCACGGCGGCGAGCCGGCGAACTTCCTCGACGTCGGCGGCAGCGCGAGCGAGGCCGCGGTCACCGAGGCGTTCCGGATCATCCTCGCCGACCCGAAGGTGAAGGGCGTCCTCGTCAACATCTTCGGCGGCATCATGCAGTGCGACGTCATCGCGAGGGCGATCGTCTCCGCCGCGAAGACCGTCGGCTTCAAGGTGCCGCTCACGGTGCGGCTCGAAGGCACGAACGTCGCCGCGGCGAGGAAGATTCTCGAAGCGGCCCGCAGCGAGATCCCGACCATGCAGCCCGCGGGCGATCTCGCCGACGCCGCGAAGCGGATCTGCAGCGCCGTGGCCCACGGCTGAGCACTCCGGAACGCGACCTCGACATGCTCGTCCTCTTCGACATCGACGGCACGCTGCTGCTCACCCATGGCGCGGGCCTTCGCGCGATGACGCGGGCGTTGGCCGACGTCCACGGCCCCGCCGAGCAGGGCGAGTACGGCTTCGAGGGGATCGACACCTCGGGACGGCTCGACACGCACATCTGGCGAGATCTCTCCCGCAAGCACGGCCTCGCCGACGACGACGCGACTCACGCGACGTTCCGGGAGCGCTACCGACACCATCTCGAGCGGGTGTTCGCCGGCGAGGCGACTTCCAACGCCCTGCCCGGAGCGATCGAACTGGTCGCGCGACTCCGTCGTGAGCCGGCGCTCACCCTCGGCCTTCTCACCGGCAACTATCCCGAGACCGGCCGGCTCAAGGTCCGCATGGCCGGCTTCGACCCCGACCACTTCGTGATCGGCGCCTTCGCCTCGGACGGACACGACCGTCGTTCGCTCACGCCCGTCGCTCGCCGGCGATTCGCCGAGCGCCATGGCCGCGAACTTCCCGCCGAGCAGACGCTGATCATCGGGGACACCCCGCACGACGTCGACTGCGCGAAGGCGCACGGCTGCCTCTGCCTCGCAGTGACGACCGGCCGCCATCCGGCCGAGGAACTCGTCGGCGCCGATCGGATCGTCGAGGATCTGACCGCAACGGAGGACCTCGCCGCGTGGATCCTGTCTCGCGCCGACCTGCGTTCCTAAGGACGCGGCGAGCAAGGGATTGGACCGTGCCTCGGCGTCTTCGCACGGACGTGACCGAGTCCACGACTTCGCCGAACGTGTGGATAATCTGAGCCTTTGCTGGTCCGGAACCGATCTCGGAGTACGTTCAAGGTCGCGAGCGGTTGGCGACAGGGACGAACCGAGATGCCCGACTTCGGCGAGTGCTGCAGCGACTTCTACGTCAACCAGAAGCTCGCCTTGAAGATGGACCTGCCGGAGAGCCGCGAGCCCCTGCTCGACCTCTTCGACCGCGTCCGCCGCTCCATGCCCGAACTCGATCGGCTTCGCCGGTACGACGGCGAACTGGCCTTGGAGAGCCCCGACCACGAGCGGCGCTATCGCTGGGTCGCCATGCGGCAGACCTCGATTCGTTCCGGCGACGTCAACCCGACCGAGCTCGAGGACGCCTACGCGCTGCACCGGCTGATCCTCGAAGTGGCGCCCTACTACCTCTCGATCAGCCCGCTCGACATCGACTACCTCGAACTGGTCTTCGGCTTCGATCTCGAGGCCGAGGCCAACCGCGACGAGGTCGTCTTCGACGCGCTCCTCGCCGACGGCCCGCTCGGCAGCCTGGTTGATCCGACTCAGGACCGCTTCCTCGACTGCCAGCCGATCGTGGGCATCGCCTTGAACGAGGCATGCGACCTTCAGGCGTTCTTCGAGGTCCGAAGCCGCGGCAGCGCGACGGAGGCGGCGACCGGCGACTTCCTGCCCGAACCGATCAGCGTCTACCTCACCGTGCGTCGGCACGGACCGGTTTCGTCGCTTGAGCAGCTGCCGGCGATCTTCGCGACGCTCTGCGGACACGCCGAGCGCCTCGCGGAGGAGCGGGCGATTCCGCAACTGGTGCTTCCGATTCGTCACGCGATCCTCTCGCGACCGTGAGGAGACCGGCCGCAGCACCTTCAGGTTCGATCCTGCCTGGCCACGCGTCGGACGCCTTGGCCAAGCCCGCCGCGACCCGCGTGGGTCGCGGACCGCATTCCCCTCAGCTCTCGAGAAGGAAGACCCTCATGACCGACCTGCGCACGATTCCGGGACGATCGTCGCTCTCCGCGTGCGTCCTCGCCGCGATCGCCGGGACCGCCGCAGCGCAAGATTCCTGCACGCCCGGATGGAACGCTCAACTCGGCGTTCCCGGTGCGAACGCCGGCATCGTCGGCAGCGTGATCCTGCACAACGACGGCAACGGCATGGCGCTCTACGCCGGCGGCAGCTACACCTCGATCGGCGGCGTCGCCGCGAACCGCATCGCGAAGTTCAACGGCCAGACCTGGGCCCCGCTCGGAACCGGGCTCTCGAACGCGGAGTGCTACGCCCTCGGCAACTACGACGGCGCGCTCTACGCCGCCGGCTACTTCGATCTCGCGGGCGACGTGCCGGGCACCGCGAAGCTCGCGCGATGGAACGGCGCCGCGTGGGAGTCGGTCGGCGCGAACCTCGAGCTCTTCTCGAACCAGCTCTGGGATCTGACCACCTTCGACGACGGCACGGGCAACGCCCTGTACATCTCGGGCAACTTCACCGACATCGGCGGCAGCGGCGGCAACTTCTTCGCGAAGTACGACGGCAAGACCTTCTCGCCGGTGGGCGGTTCGATCGGCGGGGCGGTGCCGCTCATCGTCTTCACCGCGCACGTCTTCGACGACGGAACCGGTCCGGCGATCTACATCGGCGGACGGTTCACCGAGGTCGGCGGGGTGCCGGCGAGCCGCATCGCGAAGTGGGACGGCACGCAGTGGTCGGCGCTCGGGTCGGGCGTCTCGGGCAGCGGCGTCTCGGTCTCGATCATGACCATGACCACCTTCGACGACGGGTCGGGCCCGGCGCTCTACGTCGCTGGCCAGTCCTTCACCTCCGCCGGCGGCGCCCCCGCCAATCGCGTCGCCAAGTGGAACGGCAAGCAGTGGTCGAACGTCGGCGACGGATTCGCCGGCGGCATCGTCTGGAAGCTGGCGGTCTACGACGACGGATCGGGCGAAGCGCTCTACGCCTTCGGCACCTTCACCGCCTCGGGCAGCACGCCGCTCGAGCGAATGGCCAAGTGGAACGGCACCGCCTGGGAGCCCTTCGGCGGCGGCGCCTCGGGAACCGTGCTCGACGCGCTGGTGGTCCCGGGCGACGAGGGTGACAACCTGATCGTGGCCGGCCAGTTCACCTCGATCGCGGGCGAACCGAGGAACCGCATCGCGGGCTGGGAGGGCTGCGGCGGTCCCGGCGTGCCGGGCGACCTCAACGGCGATGGCGTCGTCAACGGGGCCGACCTGAGCATCCTGCTCGCGGCCTGGGGCAGCGACGATCCGGTCGCGGACCTCGACGACAACGGCGTCGTCAACGGCGCCGACCTGGCGATTCTGCTCGGGTACTGGACCTGACCTCATCCATCCGGACGGCGGACTCGGCGGCGGCGGAGGCTTCGGCTTCCGCCGCCGTTGTCTTGCGCGGGTCGGGGGGGCGGAGCGATCCGCAGATCCGGCCATCCGCCGTGCCGAACAGCGCAGGCCGCGGCGGAAACGAGCAAAAAACCGCCGATCGTTCTTGCATTGCCCGGTTCACGGACCATGCTTCTGGGGTTACCGGTCTGGGAGGGAGGTTCGCCTCGTGGGCGGTCCTCGGTTCGGGCGGCATGGCCGGCCCGGGCCTCGCAGGTCCGGAGAGGCAGGTCGAGGGTCATGCCCCTCGGCCGGAACTGGGGCTCGCCAACGCGAGCAGAACAGGGAGAACAGGGAAATGCAGAGCACTTCGCTTCGTGGCCGCCTTTCGCGGCATCTCGTGGCTGCCGCGGCCGTCGCCACCACCGCCGGCGCGGCTTCGGCGGACATCGTTTGGTCGGGCATCGTCAACCTGAACATTCCGTCGACGACCAACGGCCTCTATCTCAACGTCCTCACCGGCGCCTACAACGTCGATGGCGGCAACGGCGGCACCGTCCCCGGCTGGGATCTCAATCCCTGGTCGAGCAGCACGCTCAACTTCTTCAACCCGGCCAACCCGACCGGCGGCGTGTACGTCCGCGACGCGAGCACCGCGAGCGGCGTCAGCAACCTCGCCTTCGGCACGGTGATCGGCGACGCCTCGACCTACAGCGCGGGCGTTGCTCAGACCACCGGCGCCTTCGCGTTCAACCTGAACAGCAGCGAGAATCTCGTCGGCTTCCGCTTCCTCAACGAGGACGCGGGCACCATCCACTACGGCTGGATGCGGATCGAGCTCGTGGGCACGCTGAACGGCCAGCCCCGCTCGGTCGTCGAGTACGCCTTCGAAAGCACCGCGGGCGCCTCGATCGCCGCGGGCGTGGTCCCGGCTCCGGGTGCCCTCGC
>CAZTMB010000018.1:7381-10584 GCA_964614695.1 uncultured Isosphaeraceae bacterium
AGGTCACCGGCTCGGACCGGATCGCCACCTCGTGGGTGGGTTCCGACTCGGATGGGTTCATCCGAACCGACCGCCCGGATCAAGAGACGAGAGTCGGAACTCTCGACAGACACTGGGAGAAAGTTCAGATGAGCAATGTTTCGCTTCGTGGGCGACTCGCCCGCCACCTCGCCGTCGCGGCAACTGTCGCGGCTGGCGCCGGTTCGGCCAATGCCGACATCATCTACTGGGGTGACGCCAATCTGGTGATCCCCGCGACCATCGATGGTCTCTACATCAACGTCGAGACACAGCAGACCGGCTCGTCCGGCGGTAGCACGCCAGGTTGGGACATCAACCCCTACTCTGCGACCGGTCTGACCTTCTTCAATGCGAGCGGCTCCGGCATCTTCCGCCTCCCCGGCGCCACGACTCCCTCGAGCGTGGCGATCGGCACGGTGATCGACGCGTCCGGCACCTTCTCGGGTGGCTCGGCCTCGACCTCCTCCGCTGTCGGGGCCTGGACTCTCAATGCCTCGAACTACTTCGGCTTCAGGTTCGTCGCGAGCGACGGCGGGACGAAGTACGCGTGGGCCCGATTCGTGATCGGCTCGGCGCTCAACGACCCCTCGCGGATGATCGCTGAGATCGCCTACGAGGATTCGGGCAGCGCGATCGTCGTTGGCGCCATCCCGGCTCCCGGCGCGGTCGCCCTGCTCGGCCTCGCGGGCCTCGCCGGCTCGCGTCGTCGCCGCGGTTGAATCGAAGGTTCATCCTGCGATCCAATGAGGCGGGCGGTCCTTCGGGGCCGCCCGCTTCTCGTTGGGCGCGGGCTCTGAAGTCGATGCCCGGCGGACGATTCGTCGATACCCCACCGACGCGATGACCGACGCCACCCCCGATTCCCACACGCTTCACCGCGCGAAGCGACTCCTGATCATCGGCTGGGACGCTGCCGACTGGATGATGATCGAGCCCCTCGTCGCCCGAGGCGCCATGCCTCGTCTGAAGCGACTCCTCGACGCCGGCAGCCGGGCGGATCTCGCCTCGAGCCTCCCCCGCCTCTCGCCGCTCCTCTGGTCGACGATCGCGACCGGCACCACGCCCGATCGCCACGGGATCCTCAACTTCGTCGAGCCCGATCCCGATCCCGCCTCGGCGACCGGCGTGCGGCTTGCCTCGAGCACCAGTCGCCGCGTGAAGGCGCTTTGGAACGTGCTCACCCAGTCCCGACGCCGTGTGCACGTGGTCGGCTGGTACGCGTCGCATCCCGCCGAGCCGATCTCGGGAGTCTGCGTCAGCAACATGCTGCAGGAGGGCGAACCGGCGAAGCCCGGCGACCCATGGCCGATGCCGCCGGGCACGGTGCATCCGGCGAGCGAGTCCGATCGCATCGCGGAAGCGCGTGCGGCGTCGCACTCGATCTCGCGCAGCGAGCTCTCGAAGTTCATCCCGAAGCTCGCGGAACTGCCTGCGAACGACTCGAGGCCTCGCACGCTCGCGAAGCAACTCGCGCGGACCGCGTCGGTGCATCGCGCCGCCAAGGCGATTCTCGACGGCGATCGCGCGTGGGACTGCGCGATGGTCTTCTACGAGGGAATCGACACGATCGGCCACCACTTCATGGAGTACTTGCCGCCGCGCATGGCGCACGTCTCGGACGCCGACGTGCGTCGCTTCGGCGAAGTGATGCCCGCGACCTATCGCCTGCACGATCGCATGCTCGGCGAACTGCTCGATGCCGCCGGCCCCGACACCACGGTGCTGCTGCTCTCGGATCACGGCTTTCACAGCGATCATCGCCGCCCCGCGATCACCGCGGACCTTGCGAAGGACCGCGCCGCGCTCGAGGCGAGTTGGCACCGCGAGACCGGCGTGCTCGTCATGAGCGGCCCGGGCATCGGCGCGGCGAGAACGATCCATGCCCCGCGACTCGTCGACATCGCCCCGACGGCGATGGCGCTCCTCGGCGTGCCGGTCGCCAAGGACCTCGACGGGCGTGCGCTCGGCGAGGCCTTCGAACCGGTGGCGACGCCGGCGGAGATCCCCGCGATCGACTCGTGGGAGACGGCCGAAGGCGAAGCCGGCCTGCATCCGCCGGACCTGCGCCTCGATCCCTTCGAGGCGCACGACGCGCTGCAGCAGCTCGTGGATCTCGGATACATGGCCGAACTGCCCGCCGACCGCGGCGAGCGGCTCGACCTCGTGCGGCGCGAGACGCGCTACAACCTCGCCATCACCCACGCCACGAATCGCCGCCCCGCCAAGGCGGCGGAGGTGCTCGCCGAACTTCACGCCGAGCATCCGGGAGAACTTCGCTACGCCGATGCGCTCGTCAACATGCTTCGCGATGCGGGACGATCCGCCGAGGCGCTGCCGATCGTCCGCTCGATCCTCGAGCGCGATCCGCATCGAGTCGAGGCCCGGCTGCAACTCGTCGCGACGCTGCTCGAGTGCGATGACCGGGCGGGTGCCGACGCGGCGTATCTCCGCGCCCGCGAGGTCGCGGCGGATCGGGCGGACATGCAGATCGCCCTCGGCGAACTCGCCGCAGCGCTCGACCGCTTCCCGCAGGCTGAAGCGCACCTGAAGGAGGCTCTCGCCCACGATCCCTCGCCGGCCACGCATCAAGGCTTCGCGAAGCTTGCGCTTCGCCGTGGCCGCCACGAACAGGCGGCCGAGCACGCCCTCGACGCGCTCGAGCGAAAGCCGAACCTGCCAGACGGCAACCTGCTGCTCGGCACGGCGCTCGCCTGGCTCGACGCGCGGGAAGACGCGCGAAGATGCCTTGAGATCGCGGCAGGACAAGGACTCGTCGAGGCTTCGCGATTCCTGATCGCCCTCGATCTCGCCGACGGGCGTTCGGCGGAGGCCGCGGCGCGGCGCGAGGTCGTCGCCGAAGCGATCGCGAAGCTCCCGCCTCGCCCGATGTCCACGATCCCACCCTACGACGCAGCGGCGTGGGCCAAGGCGAGGGGGATCGAGCTCGGCGTGTGAGGATGGCGAGGCGGGCGGGCGAGACGCCCGCGGTCCACCGGACCGAGACGCGGACGGTCCACCGGCTGGCGCTCTTAGACCCGCCGTCGGAAGGACCGCCCGCTTCGGTCCCGCGGTGCGGCCGACGACTCGAGTGTCTGCAGGCGGGCCAGGCGTTCGCGGTCCACGGACGATCGCGTGATCGGCGACTTGCGACCTTCGTGCGGGCGAGACGCCCGCGGTCCACC
>CAZTMB010000018.1:10684-34280 GCA_964614695.1 uncultured Isosphaeraceae bacterium
ATCGCGTGATCGGCGACTTGCGACCTTCGTGCGGGCGAGACGCCCGCGGTCCACCAGACACGAGACGCCCGCGGTCCACCGATCAGTGCGGCGTTCGGGCCATCGGCGAGATCGGCCACCCATGCAACACCGCGGCACCCGAGCGGGCGCCGCGGCGGTCGGTTCACGTCAGGTTCGATGAGTCAGGCCGAGGCCGGAGCCGACGTCAGATACTTGGCGACGCTCTCGAGGTCCGGCTTGATCTGCGGGGTGACGCGGAGGGTGAAGGTCGCGCCGGGCTCGATGTGCACGAGCTTCGAGGCCTTCGCCCGAGCGGTCCACATGCGGCCGCCACGCTGCTGCTGGCGGTTGTCCTCGCGCTCGCGGCGAAGCTTGAGCTTCCCGAGGGCCGCCTTGACCTCCGGCTGCATCTGCATGAGACGCACCAGCGTCTTGCTCGCCGACGCGGAGGTCGGAAGCTTGGTGACGGTGAAGGTGGTTCGGTGGCCGGGCTCGATCGAAACGCTCATGGCTCGCTCCGCGGACGGATCGTCGGACAGACTTGGGCCCGTCCGGCGGTCCGGCTCGGGCGAAGCCGAGCAGTGTACCAACGCCCTCCGTCCGATCCAGCCCCCAGTCGGATCCTGCTGCCAAGGCCCCGGATCAGTCGCCCGCGACCCGCCCCGCCGGCGAGACCACCTGAACAAGAGCCTGCGTCCCCCGCTCGGCGAGTCCCCGCTCGACCGCCATCCGGTAGAGCCGTTGGGCCAGGCTCAGACCCGGGAGATCGAGTTCCTGACGCTCCGCCTCCTCCAAGGCGATCGAGAGGTCCTTCAGGAAGTGGTCGATCCGGAAGCCCGGCTCGAAGTCGCCCTTCAGGATCCGCGGCGCGAGGTTCTGGATCGACCAGCTCCCCGCCGCCCCGCCGCCGACGCTCGCGAGCACCTTCTCCGGATCGAGCCCATTCGCCTCGGCGTACCGAAGCCCCTCGCACATCCCGAGCATCGTGCCGGCGATCAGGATCTGGTTGACCATCTTGACGTGCTGCCCGGCGCCGGCGGGGCCCTGGTGCACGATCGTCCGGCCCATTCGCTCGAAGGCCGGCATGGCCGCCGCGACGGCGGACGATTCGCCTCCGACCATGATCGACAGCGTCGCGTTCCGAGCGCCGACGTCGCCTCCCGAGACCGGCGCATCGACCGCACCGACTCCCCGTTGCGCGGCCTCGCCCGCGATCCTTCTTGCGAGCGCCGGGCTCGAAGTCGTCATGTCGACGATCACCTTCGGAGGAGAAGTCGCGGCGAGCGTTCCAGTCGAGCCGAGATGCACCGCCTCGACGTCCGCCGGCATGCCGACGATCGAGATCGCGAGATCCGCCCCCCCCGCCGCCGCCGCCGCGGTGTCGCACCAAGTGGCGCCACGCTCGACGAGGGTCTGCGCCTTCGCGCGAGTTCGCGAGTGGACGCGAAGCCGATGCCCCGCGTCGAGCAGATGCCCCGCCATCGAGCGGCCCATCACGCCGGTTCCGATCCACGCGATCTCAAGCGGCGAGTCCGCGGTCATCGGAGGCTCCCTTCAAGGGCGGTTGCCTCAACGCGTCGGCGATCTCGGAGTTCCTGTCGTGGTTCAAGCGGAACCGAGGCGGCGATCATGGGAAGTTTCCTGCTTCTGGCGGTGCGGCGAGGCTGGAGAGGCAGAGCGTATCGCGACCGCCACCTCGCTTCGTTAAGGTGCTCCTTCTGCCGCGTGACGCGGCGAATCCGGTCAAAGTCACCTTGCCTTGGAGCCTCTCCCATGGGTCACGCTCACCACGACACGCTGCATCGGGTCTTCGCGCATCCGATGGACATGAACATCCACTGGCGCGACATCGTCAAGATGTTCGAGGACCTCGGCGGCACCACCGAGGAGACCGGCCACGGCCGCCTCAAGGTGAAGTTCGGCGGACACGAGCGGTCGTTCGGGATTCCCCACCACAGCCACAGCCTCGACAGCCGCGACGAACTGGTGGAGATCCGCCACTTCCTCGAGGCCGCCGGCCACAAGCCCACGTCGTGACCTGCCTCGCGGCCCTGTTCGCCGCCGTCTCGCTGGCGATCGCCGCGATGGCGACGCCGCGCGAGACGGCGATCGAGTTGCTCTGCTTCAACATCCGCTACGACAACCCGGGCGACGGCGAGCACGCGTGGCCGCATCGCCGCGCGATCGTGATCGAGACGCTTGTCGACCGGGCGCCCGACTTCATCGGACTGCAGGAGGCGCTGCCGCATCAGCGCCGCGAGATCGAAGCGGCGCTGGCCGCCGAGGCGTCCGACCGCGGGCCTCGGTACGCCTCGATCGGACGAACCCGCGAAGTTTCCGACGCGCAGGGCGAAGCCACGCCGCTCCTTCATCGAGAAGATCGCTGGGAGCGGCTCGAGGGCGGAACGTTCTGGCTCTCGAAGACGCCCGAGACCCCAGGCAGTCGCGACTGGGACGCCGCCTGCCCGCGCATCGCGACGTGGGCCCGCTTTCGACCACGCGTCGCCGCGGCGACCGACGCATCGTCGGGTGCAGGGAGCACCGGCCTCGACGAGCGAACGCTCCTGGTCGTCAACACCCACTTCGATCACGCCTCCGCCGAGGCCCGCCGCGAGGGCGCGAAGGTGCTCGTCGCCTTCCTTTCGCGGATGCGGAAGGAGCATCCGGCGCTCGCCGTCGTCCTGATGGGCGACCTGAACGCGGCGCCAAGCGATGCCGCCGTCGCGACGCTTCTCGAGGCAGGCCTCGTCGACACGCACCGTGCCGCCGGCGGCGACGAGAAGTTCGGAACCTTCCACGGCTTCAAGGGCGTGGCGGCGACCGCCGGCCGTCCGCGCATCGACTTCATCCTCGCGGATCGTTCGTTCGAGGTGCTCCAAGCCTCGATCGATCGGCGCGAGCCGGGCGGGCGGCCTCCTTCGGACCATCTTCCGGTGCGCGCGACCCTGCGGCTTCGAGAAGCATCGCCCTGACGCGGCGGCGGCCGCCCTCGCCCCTCGCCTATAAAGACCGCTCGCCCGCAACCGCTCCGAGAACCGTCCGTGTCAACCCCCGAACCACGCCGCTCGATCCGCATCCGCGGCGTCACCAAGCGATTCGGCCAGCACGTGGCGATGGGCGGGCTCGATCTCGACATCGAACGCGGCTCGCTCTGCGGCCTGCTCGGCCCCAACGGCGCCGGCAAGAGCACGACGATCCGGATGATCATGTCGATCATCCACCCCGACGAGGGCTCGCTCGAGGTCCTCGGCTCCACGGCGCTCGCCGCCAAGGACCGCATCGGCTACCTGCCCGAGGAGCGCGGGCTCTACCGCAAGATGAAGGTCGGCGAGTTCCTTCACTACGTCGGACGCCTCAAGGGGCTCTCGAGCCGCGAAGCGCGGCGGACCGCCTCCGAATGGCTCGAGCGGCTCGAGTTGCCCGGAGTGCTCGCCAAGAAGTGCGAGGAACTCTCCAAGGGCATGCAGCAGAAGGTGCAGTTCGCCGCGGCGGTCATGCACGAGCCGGAACTGCTCATCCTCGACGAGCCCTTCTCGGGGCTCGATCCGGTGAACGCCCGCACGCTCGTCGCGGCGCTCCGGGAGATCCACGGCCGCGGTGCGACGATCCTCTTCTCGACCCATCAGATGCATCAGGCCGAGGCGCTCTGCGACCGCATCGTGCTCTTCAACCGTGGACGCAAGATCCTCGACGAATCGCTCGAGTCGATCCGCGGACGCTTCGATCCGCGGACGCTCGTCGCCGAGCCGATCGAGCCCGACGCGCCCGAGACCGTCGCCACGCTCGCCGCGATCGAAGGCGTCGAGTCGATCGAACGGGTCGGCGACGCGTACGAGTTGAGGCTGGCCGCCGGCGCCGACTCGCCATCCGTCCTCGCCGCGGCGGCCGCCGCCGCGCCGCTCCGCGGGGCGACCCTTCGCCGGGTCTCGCTCGACGACGTCTTCGTCGAACTCGTCGGCGAGCATCCCGAGGCGATCGAACGACGCCGTCTCCAGGAGGCGAGCGCCGCATGAGCGATCTTCGCGAGCCGGGTGCGGCGAGCTGGATGGCCCGCGTCGCGAGCGTGGCGTGGCGGGAGTTCGCGCAGACGGTGTTCACCAAGGCGTTCCTGCTCTCGGTGGTGGCCATGCCGCTGCTCGGCGTGCTCGCCTTCACGCTCATCCCGATGCTCCTTCCCGAAGGCCCGCCGCCGTTGCGCGGCGAGATCGTGGTGCTTGATCCTGGGAGCGCGGTGGCGGAGTCGTTCTCGAAGCGGCTCGATCGGGTCCTGAAGTCCGGCGAAGGCGAGTCGAACGACGACGCCTCGCTCGTCGGGCGGCTCGTCGAAGAACAGGAGCGAGCGGTCTTCTCGGGATCATCGATCTCGGTGCGGCTCGAGACCGATCCCGCCTCGGTCGAGGGCCTCAAGCGATCGCTTCGCGACGGCGACACGGTGGCGATCCTCGAGATCGCGCGGGCCGACGGCGACGATCCGTCCCGTCGCAAGATCGAGTCGTGGACGATGAACGTGCCGTCCGGGCTCCCCGCGCGTCAGGTCGTGCTGCTCGAGCGTCTCGCCGAAGGAGCCGCAGTCGAGGTTTCCGTCGCCCTCGAGGGCGAGGACGTCGAGCGGCTGCGGGCCCTGCTCGAACCGCCGCCCGGGCGGACCATGCGTCTCGCCGACGACGGCGGCGAGGCTCCGGAGCGAGTCGAGGCCAAGATGCTCATCCCGATGGGCTTCATGCTCCTGCTGTGGGTGAGCGTCGTCACGAGCGCGAACTACCTGCTCATGTCGACGATCGAGGAGAAGTCCAACCGCGTGATGGAGGTGCTCTTGAGCGCGATCTCGCCGATGCAGCTGATGGCCGGGAAGATCCTCGGCTACGGGCTCGTCGGATCCATCCTCTGCGGCGCGTACGGAGGACTCGCGATCGCCGGCCTCGCCGCGGCGGCGCTGCTCGACCTCGTGCCGGCCGGGCACCTCGCGCTCTTCGGCGTCTACTTCGTCATGGCGTACTTCATGATCGCCTCGCTGCTCGCGGCGGTCGGAAGCGCGGTCTCCGAACTGCGCGATGCGCAGTCTCTGATGGGCCCGGTGATGCTCGTGATGGTCGTGCCGCTCATTCTGTGGCTGCCGATCAGCGAGGATCCCAACGGACTGCTCGCCACGGTCGCGAGCTTCGTGCCCCCGCTCACCCCCTTCGTGATGATCCTCCGCACCACCGGGTCGGCGGAGCCGGTCGCGATCTGGCAGATCGTCGCGACGATCGTGTGGGGAACCGCGACCACCGTCGGCATGGTGTGGATCGCCGCGAGGATCTTCCGCGTCGGCGTGTTGATGCAGGGCAAGCCTCCGACGCCGCTTGAACTGCTGCGCTGGGTGCGGCGAGCCTGACCGCGGGACCTCGCGCGAGGAGATCGATCGCGTGCTCGACTGGAACGCCTGGAGCGGATCGCTCGCCCTGCCGATCGCGGTGATCGCGGCGATCCTCGGCGCCGCGTTTCTGATCCGAGGCCTGTGGGGCGATCGCGCCCGCGGCGTTCGACGGTGCCCGCGCTGCTGGCACGACCTCTCCGGCACGCCGAGCATGGTCTGCGGCGAGTGCGGCTTCACCGCTTCAAGCGAACCGCAACTGCACCGTGCCCGGCGGCGCTGGAGCCTCGCGGGCGCCGGGCTCCTGCTGATGCTCGTCGGCGTCGCGGGGATCGAATCGTCGACCGGGCAGAGGGATCTCTGGCGCCTCGTGCCCGACCGCGTGCTGGTCGCCTTGCTGCCGTGGGACGGAGGCACCGGCGGACCGAACTCTCTCGCGGGCGAACTGCGGCTGCGTCTTGGACGCGGCGAACTTGGCGACGGCTCGCTCGAAGCGCTCGTCGAGCGAATCGTCGGAGGCGATGCGGAGACGCTTCCGCCAAGCGCCGCTTGGGAGGCGAAGTACGCCTCGTTCATGAACAACGGATTCCTCGCGGCGGTCGCGAACCGACCGGAACTGCAGCGACGTCTTCGCGAGCTTCCGCCCCGCATCGAAGTCTCGATCGCCTCGCCGTGGCCGTCGGATCTGCCCCTCTACGGGACGCTCGACCTCGACCACTGGTGGGCCGAGCCGATCCAGCTCCGGGCGACGATCGACTGCCCGGAGCAGCCGGAGCTCGGCGCGGTCTCGGTCGGCTTCGACACGCGAGGAGCCTCGTGGCGTCGCGGCTGGTCGCGTTTCCCGCTCGAGTTCTCGACGACCCCTTCGGACGGGGGCGCGATGGAACTTCGCCTTCGACTCGAGCGCCGCGAACCGATCGAGTCCGACGGCGAATCCGAGGCGTCGGCGCCCACGCGTTGGGGGCCGTGGATCGAGGATCCGGATCTCGAGCGGAGACTCGCGATCGACCTCGAACTGACCGAGCCGGTCTCCGATCGGCTCGAGCCGATCGATTCGCCGGAGATCCGTGCTGCGATCGCGGAAGCGTTCGCGCCGGGGCTCGTCGTGCGCGAGGAGGGGCCGCGTCCGTGGGCGATGCGCTTCGATCCGGCGCAGACCTTCGTCGAGGAGCTCGTCGACACGGCGCTGGGCTTCGAGGTCGAGGTGCGCGAGGGCGATGAAGTCCGACGCCGCACCTGGATCTGGTGGGCGGCCGGCCCGCGTGGCGGTCCCGCCGAGTGGCGGCTGAGTTGGGAAGACGCGGAGGGACTCGCCGCCGCGGAGCCGCACGAACCCGAGGAGGGACGGTGGACGCTCCGGATTCGCGGCGACCGCACCCTCGCCCAGCGCGCGATCGAGGCGGTCCGCGCCGCAGGCGGGCAGCCCGAGGCGTTCACGAGGTTCTGGTCGGGCGAGTTCGACGTGCCGCTTCGCATCCGCCGAGTCCCGGGCGCCTTTCCGCCGCGGAGGTGGTTCGATCCCGCAGCGCCGGCGGCGGCCGGCGATCCGATCTCCGCACCCGCGGCGCAAGAGGCGTCAAGCGATCGATAGAGTCCATGAGCACTCCCCGCGGATCCCCCGAACGATGAACCACGAGAACCTCTGGGCACCTTGGCGCATGGCCTACCTCCGCGAACTCGGCGCTCGCGCCGATCGAGCCGCGGGCGTCGTGCCGCCGAAGCCGGTCAACTTCCTTCTCGCGTACTGGGAGTCGCCCGACCACGACGAGGCGAATCTCGTGGTGCTTCGCACGCGGGAGGGACTGGTCCTCCTCAACCGCTACCCCTACGCCAATGGGCACCTCATGGTGTGCCTCGGCGACGCCCGTCCGTGCCTGGCGGACTACGACGAGGCCCAGCGCACCGCGTTCTGGCGGCTGGTCGAGCAGGCGGCGGAACTGGTGCGGCTGACCCTCGATCCGCAGGGGCTCAACATCGGCATCAACGAGGGCGCCGCGGCCGGCGCCGGACTTCCCGAACACGTCCACGCCCACGTCGTTCCGCGATGGAACGGCGACACGAACTTCATGGCCGCGATCGGGGCGACGCGGGTGATCCCCGACTCGCTCGAGGCGATGGCGTCGGAGTACCGCCGGACGATCGCGCGCCTCGGCGGGCTCTGAGCGTCGGCCTCGCGGCGTTCGAGACGCCCGCGCCTTCGCCGCGGCTCGGACGGCCCGCGGACCCCGTCGGGTCCTCGCCGGCGGAAGGTGTTCGAACCCCAGTGCAACGTGGGCTCGTCCTCCGACGTTCCCGGCCTTCCACTCCACCCGCGGCGAGCCGCATGGCGTGAGGCTTGACCATCGACGCGAATGGACGATCCCTGGGGTTCAACAAGGTTCGAGCACATGCGGGCCGGCGAAGCGCCCGAGGGGGTCCGAGGTCGTCGAGTCGAGTGTAGGGCGATCCGGCCGCCCCGCATGCCGAGGGTCCGTGCTCGGATCGACATCGGGAACCTTCCGACGGTTCCCGGTCGAAGGCCCATCGGCACGTTGACACCGCGCGGCGGGTCCGTAACCTTTCCCGACCGGCGTGGCGACGGGATGTCGCTCGCCGAGTCCACTCTGGAGCTTCGCATGCCCCGCAGCCGTTCGTCCCGCCGTCTCGCCGCCCTGCTTCTGGCAGGTGGCTTCGCCGCTCTGGTCGGCTGCAACAATCCGAAGGACGTCAGCTTCAACTCGATCAAGAGCAACCCGACCCCCGAGCTCATGGGCATGTCGGAACGCGAGATCGACGTCGAGCGCAACATGGCGGTCGTCGGCAACCAGAATCTCCGCCTGATGTGGGGCGACCTCGGCCGCGTCTGGCTCTTCGATCAGCCGTCGATCCTCTCGCCGTGGAACACCGTCTCGACGAGCGGGCAGCCCAACTGATCGCCTCGCCGCGAGACCATCGATCGAACCTCCGCCCCCGGCACCTGCCGGGGGTTCTTCTTTGCCTCGACATCCGATCGACGTCGAGGACGACCGTGACCGACGTCGCCTGAGTCGGCATCCCGCGACGCCCTCGCGTCGATGAGTATCGAAGTGCCCTCACCTGCTCCCGACGGAAGACCGCGTCGACGCCAACGCCGGAGAGTCCGCGGACCTGTCGCCGGCGGCCACCACCACCCCCACCGATCGGCCTGGTCGCGCGTGCCGGGAGTCGGACGCTTCGTCGCGAGTTTCCACCCGCGGACGCTGCCGCCGATGCTGCGGGCGAACTACGCCCGCGAACTGCTGAGCTGGGCGTTCCTGCCGATCATGCTCGGCGCGGTCGAAGGCGGCACGGTGAGCATCGTGGTCAAGAAGCACTTCGCGGCGCTGCCGGAGGTCTCGCCGTCGGAGTTGAACTTCGCCGTGGCGGCGGTGACCGCGGCGCCCGCGATGGCGAACATCACGAGCTTCCTCTGGGCGGGCCTCGCCCACGGGCGCCCGAAGGTCCCCTTCATCGCGGCGCTGCAGATCGCGACCGCGGCGATGGTGCTGCTGCTCGGTCTCTGCTCGCAGAGCGTGACGGGGCTCGCGGTCTTCACGGTCGCGACGATCCTTGCCCGAGTCTTCTGGAGCGGCGTCATCACGCTGCGCACCGCGGTCTGGCGGGCGAACTATCCGCACGCCGATCGTGCCCGCATCGCCGGCAAGATGGCCACGGTGCAGTCGATCGTGCTCGCCGCGACCGGCTTCGCGATCGGCAAGGCCCTCGACTTCTCGCCGGCGGCGTTCCTGATCGTGTATCCCGCCGCCGCGGCGTTCGGCCTCGTCGGCAACGCGATCTATCGCCGCGTGCGGCTGCGCGGGCAGCGACGGCTCGCCCGCGCCGAACGCGACGGGCGTCGCGAGGAGCGTCCGACCCTCAGCCCGATGTCGGTGGTCGCGGTGCTACGCGAGGATCGCGCCTATCGCCGCTTCATGACGTGGATGTTCGTCTTCGGCCTGGGCAACCTCATGATCTCGGCGCCGCTGGCGATCTCGCTCGAGGACCGGCTCGGCGTCACCTATCTCGAGGGCATCCTCGTCACCACGATCATCCCCCTCGCGACGATGCCGCTCATCATCCCGCTCTGGGCGAGGCTGCTCGGCCGCGTGCACATCATCGAGTTTCGCGCGATCCACGGCTGGAGCTTCGTGGTCGCGTCGACGCTCCTCTTCGTCGCCGCGTGGTTCGAGAGCTTCCCGCTCTACTGCCTCGCCGCGGCGATGCTCGGGGTGGGCTTCGCCGGCGGCGTGCTCGCGTGGAACCTCGGGCACCACGACTTCGCGCCGCCGCACCGCGACGGGCAGTACATGGGCGTGCACGTGACTCTGACGGGGATCCGCGGGATCATCGCGCCGTTCCTGGCGGTCGGCCTCTACGACTGGCTCGAACGGCACGAGCTCGGGGCGATGTTCTTCGCCGTGTGCATCGCCGCGAACCTCGTGGGGCTCTCGGGCTTCATCGCGATGGCGGCGGAGCGTCGCCTCGATCGCGACGGGAAGCCGGCCGAATCGACTTCGGGAGCTCCGCCGAATGGATCGTCATGACCGATCGTCGCGAATCCTCGCCGGACGCCTTCACCCTCTTCTACGACGGGGAGTGTCCCTTCTGCGTTCGGGAGGTTCGGTGGCTCCTGCGTCGCGGCCGCGGCGACCGCCTCGCCGCGATCGACATCGCCTCGCCCGGCTTCGACGCCGCGGCGTTCGGCGGCACGCCCGAGTCCTTCATGGCCCGCATCCACGGCCGCCGCGCCGACGGCACGATGATCGTCGGCATGCAGGTCTTCCGGGAGGCGTACGCCGCGGTCGGGCTGGGCTGGCTGGTGGCCCCGACCGGCTGGCCGATCCTGCGGACGATCTTCGATGCGGGATACCGATGGTTCGCCCGCAACCGCGTTCGTCTCGGTCGAATCTTCGGACGCCGTTGCGACGACGGCCGCTGCGCGATCCCCGCGGAGCGCTGAGCACAAGTCCCGGCTCCCCGCCTCCCACCGTCAGCCGAATCGGACCCACAGGAACCATCCGGCGAACGACGCCTGCGCGAGGATCGAGAGCACGCTCGCGATCCACATCGCCCGCCCCGGCCGAGCCTGCTCGGGCATGAGCGGTCCGAAGATCGCGCGGTGGTTGAAGAACGCCAGCGCCGGCGCGGTGAGGAAGGAAAGCGTCGTCGCGAGATCGACGAGCGCCTTGAAGCCGGACATCGCGAAGAAGAGGATCGAGAGCGCGCCGGCACAGAGCACGACGAAGCCGATCCGGTACGCGCGACGGTCGCCCTCCGGTGGCGCTTCGTCCGCCGCCCCGCTTCGCAGCATGCGGAACTGCGCGACGATGGCCGCGATCACTCGTGGGAACGCGTCGGCCACGGCCACGGCCGTCGAGAGCATCGCGAGAAACGCCGCGGCGCCGATCAACGGACGGCTCCACGCCCCGAGCGTCGCGGCGTAGAGATCGATGACCTGGTTGGCGAACTTCCCCGCGTTGTCCTCGAAGACGATTCCGCGTCCGTGCATGAGCCCGGTCCCGAGCAGCACGAACGCGATCGCGAGCACGGTGGTCGCGACGTATCCGACGTCGAAGTCGAGCAGCACGCTTCGGGTCTCGAGCCGGATGCCCCGCTGCCGCCCCCGCGCGAGCGTCCACAGCGAGCTCCACACCGAGATGTCGACCGCGGTGGGCATCCATCCCACGAGCGCGACCGTGAACGCGATGCTCGCGGCATCCATGAACACGCCCTGCGGCAGCAGCGAGGCCTGCGACCAGTCGATCCGCGGGATGGCGATCGCCGCCGCGACGAGCGTCGCGAGCGTGAGGACCGGCATCACGAGCTTCATGAAGCGATCGAGCCAGGCGTAGCCGCCGATCGAGAGCAGCCCCGCACAGAGAAGCAGGATCGCCGCGGAGACCGCGGCGGGCCCGTTCGCGGCGCCGACCGTCGCCTCGAGCGTGCCGCCAAGCCCGAAGAGCGCGATCGCGACGCCCGCGGTGACGAGCGTCACCACCGCGGTCACCGTGAACATCGTCGCGAGGGTCAGGAGCGAGAAGGCGACGAGCACCCACGTTCCCTGCCGCCGGTAGCCGTCGAGCAGCGGGCGCCCGGTCGCGGCGCTGAAGTGGGGACCGAAGCGGAACGCCGGGAACTTCACGACGTTCGCGAGCACGACCACCGCGATCATCCCGATCCCGAACGCCGCGCCCGCCCGGGTCGACTGCACGAGGTGCGAGACCCCGATCGCCGCTCCCGCGAAGAGGAGCCCCGGCCCGAACGCCGCGAGGAACGAGCGGCGCGGGGATTCGGTCGTGCGTGACGGGTTCGGGTCGACCAACGGCGGCTCCTTCGACGATCCTCCGCGAGCGGCGGTATCGGCGAGGCTGCCCGTTCGACGCGAGTCGGCGCGCGTCGAACGGTTCCGCGACTCCGCCGCCGCCGCCTCCGCGAAGCCGCCCCGTCATGCCTGAACTGCCCGAGGTCGAACGAGGACGCGAGATCGCCGAGCTCGTCTGCCGAGGCCGGCGGATCGAGTCGGTGCACTGCCCACCCGACCCGATCGGGCTGTCCAAGTGCACCGCGCCGGCGGTCCGCCGCGTGCTGCGAGGCGCGACCGTGACGGCGGTCGGTCGCCACGGCAAGCAGCTCTGGTTCGAGCTCGATCGCCGTCCGTGGCTCCTCGTCCACTTCGGCATGACCGGTGCGTTCACCGGCTACGACGCGGGCACGGCCGCGGAGCGCCCCCGCTTCTGCCGGCTCGAGCTCGTGCTCGAGGGCGGCCGTTGCCTGGCCTTCACCGACCCGCGACGCTTCGGCCGGATCGGGCTCGCGCAGGATCCGCGAAGCGAGCCGCCCATCTCGAAGCTCGGCTTCGATCCGCTGCTCGACATGCCGGACTCGCGAACCTTCAAGGGGCTCGTCGCTCGTCGCCGTGGGAACGTGAAGGCGATGCTGCTCGACCAGTCCTTCGCGGCCGGCGTCGGCAACTGGATCGCCGACGAGGTGCTCTACCAGGCGAAGCTCGATCCGCGTCGCCGCGTCGAGACGCTTACCTCCGCCGAAGTCGCCGCGATGCGCTCGAAGCTCGCCGCGGTGATCCGGACCGCGGTCGCTGCGAAGTCGGTCTCGTCGCGGTTCCCGAAGTCCTGGCTCTTCCATCGCCGCTGGGGCAAGGACGCCGAGGCGACCACCCACGACGGCCGGCCGCTTCGCCACGAGACGATCGCCGGCCGCACCACCGCGTGGGTGCCGGAGGTTCAGCGTTGAGAATCGCCTCGGGCTGGTGGCCGCAGTGGTTCCCGGCGGATCTGCGGCTTCCCTTCCGCGAGCAGCTCGCGGTGCATTGGCGGGCGAATCTGCTGATGCTTCGGTCGCCGGCGGCCGTGCTCGGGTTCTGCGGATGGAGCTTCCTTCCGCTCCTCCCGCTGCTCGCCGCGGCGTGGGCGACGGGTTGGTTCTCCGGCGAGCCGCGGGGGCTCTCGACGCCGGCCGGCCTCGCGATGTACGGCGTCGCGGTCGTCGCGTACCTGCTGCTGCAGCACGTGGCCTTCGTGCAGGCGATCGACCGGACCTACCTGCCCTTCGTCCGGGAGGCGCTCGGTCTGCGGGGCATCCCGGTCTGCCGGCCGTGCGGGCACCGTCTCGCGTCACCGGCGTCTCGCTGCCCCGAATGCGGCGCGAAGCCCGCGGCGGAATCGCCCGCCGCACCCTAGACTCCCCGCCCTTCCGTCCCCCCGGCCACCGCTGTGAAGACCCGCAACTTCTCGATCATCGCCCACATCGACCACGGCAAGAGCACGCTCGCCGACCGCCTGCTGCAGGCGACCAAGGCGGTGAGCGATCGCGAAGCCCGCGAGCAGCTGCTCGACTCGATGGACCTCGAGCGCGAGCGCGGCATCACCATCAAGGCCTCCGCGGTCACGGTGAACCACCAGATCGACGGCGAGCGCTACCAACTCAACTTCATCGACACCCCGGGCCACGTCGACTTCACGTACGAGGTCTCTCGGGCGCTCTCGGCCTGCGAAGGCGCGATCCTCGTGGTGGATGCGGCGCAGGGCGTGCAGGCCCAGACCGTCGCGAACGCCTACCTCGCGATCGCCAACGACGTCGAGCTGATCCCGGTCGTCAACAAGATCGACCTGCCCGCGGCCGATCCCGATCGCGTCGCGATGGAGATCGAGCAGGTCCTCGGGCTTCCTGCAGAGGACTGCATCTACGTCTCCGCGAAGACCGGCCAGGGCATCGCCGAGCTGCTCGAGGCGATCTGCACCCGCCTGCCGGAGCCTCGCCCGGCGAAGACCGAGCGGCTGCGGGCGCTCATCTTCGACTCGATCTACGACGATTACCGCGGCGTCATCGTGTACTTCCGCGTCTTCGACGGCTCGATCAAGACCGGCGACCGCATCCGCATGATGGGCACCGGTCGGACCTATCCGGTGACCGAGCTCGGCCGCTACACGCCGCGCCAGCAGAAGGTCGATCGCCTCGGCCACGCCGAGGTGGGCTACATGGTCGCGGCGATCAAGACCCTCGGCGACGTCCGCGTCGGCGACACCATCACCCTCGAGGCCAACCCCGCCGAGGAGGCGCTGCCGGGCTACGAGGAGCCGCGGCAGATGGTCTTCTGCGACTTCTATCCGTCGACCGGCGAAGGCGAGGGCGGGCGCCGCGCCGACTTCGAGAGCCTGCGCGAGGCGATCGAGAAGCTCCACCTCAACGACGCGAGCTTCACCTACCAGACCCAGCACAGCGAGGCGCTCGGCTTCGGCTTCCGCTGCGGATTCCTCGGCCTTCTGCACATGGACATCGTGCAGGAGCGGCTCGAGCGGGAAGGCGGCGTCGAGGTGGTGCAGACGGCGCCGACGGTGAGCTATCTCGTCGATCTCCACGACGGCGAGACGCTTGAGATCCACAACCCCGCGGACCTGCCCGACCCGAGCACGATCGCCGCAATCCGCGAGCCGATCGTCAAGCTCGAGATCATCTGCCCCACCGAGTCGATCGGCGATCTGATGGGCCTCTGCGACAGCCGCCGCGGCATCTTCAAGGGCCAGAAGTTCGTGAGCGAGGGGCGGCAGATGCTCGAGTACGAACTGCCGCTCGCGGAGATCATCTACGACTTCTACGACAAGCTGAAGTCGATGACCCGCGGCTACGGCACGATGGACTACGAGATCGTCGAGTATCGCGCCGCGGACCTCGCGAAGGTCTCGATCCTCGTCAACGGAAGCCCCGTCGAGGCGCTCAGCCTCATCGCCCATCGCTCCAACGCCGAGATGCGCAGCCGCGCGATCCTTGCGCGGCTCAAGAAGCAGATCGATCGGCACCAGTTCGAGATCCCGCTGCAGGCCGCGATCGGCATGCGGGTCATCGCCCGCGAGACCATCAAGGCCGTCCGCAAGAACGTCACCGCGAAGTGCTACGGCGGCGACGTGAGCCGCAAGCGGAAGCTGCTCGAGAAGCAGAAGGAAGGCAAGAAGCGGATGAAGATGGTGGGCTCGGTGAACATCCCGCAGGAAGCCTTCCTCGCGGTGCTCGAGCAGGGCGAGTAGCCGCCCGCTCGCCGGCTTCATCGGCACGCCGCCGCTTCGGCCGTCCGCCAAGCGCGGATCGGAAGCCGTCGGTTTCGTTCCCGGTCCCATCGTGCCCCATGGGGCTCATCGCGGCTCATGAGGCCCATCGCACCAGGCTTCGCGCTTCGCGTGCGTCGCGCCAGCCTCCGTGCTTCGCCCGCCTCGCCCTGCGACGTCGCGCGGCGGCCCGCGACCGCGCCTACTTCGACAATCGCCTCTTGAACGCCTCGCCTACCGCCTCCTTCACCTCGGAGACGCTCGGGCAAGTCGCGCCGAGCTCCTGCCGGAGGCTGGTGACCGGACGTCCGATCAATCCGCACGGCACGATCAGGCCGAAGTGCGCAAGATCCGGGTCGACGTTCAGGGCCAGTCCGTGCATCGAGATCCCCCGCCCGACCCGTACGCCCATCGCGGCGATCTTGCCCGCCGCGGATCCGTCGCCCACCCACACCCCGGTGGCGCTCGGATCGCGATGGCCGACGACGCCGTGATCCGCGAGCACGTCGATCACCACCTGCTCGAGCAATCGCATGTGGCTCGTCACCCGCAGGCCAAGCCGCGGCAGATCGAGGATCGCGTACGCCACCACCTGTCCCGGCCCGTGGTACGTCACATCGCCGCCGCGGTCGGTCTCCCGTCGCTCGATGCCGTGCCGCGCCAGGATCGCCTCGCTCGCCAGCACGTTTCCGGCGGCGGTCGGACGCCGCGAGACCGTGATGACCGGCGGATCGTGCTCGAGCAGGTAGATCCGCATCGGCGCCCGGCGGTCGCGCCCGGCCAGAAGCTCGTCTCTCGCCGCGCGTTGAATCGCCAAGGCGTCGTCGTAGCCGATCCGACCGAGATCCTCGAACTCGATCTCGTTCGAGGTCACCGGCGAGGGCACGAGCGGGCTTGGGGGGTCGGGCGACGCCGCGGGTTCGTGGACCTCGGACACGGCGCGAGTCTACGTCACCGGCACGACAGGCAATCCGTACAATCCCGCCCATGCCCAAGGTGCATGGCACCGCCATCCTCGAAGGCGAGATCGAACTCGCCGACGACGTCGAGATCGGACCCGGCTGCATCCTCTCCGGACCGATCCGCGTCGGCGCCGGTACCCGGATGATGGCCCGAGCGACCCTGCAGGGCCCGCTCGTGCTCGGTGAGGCGAACCTCGTCTGGCCGGGGGCCTGCCTCGGCATGGCGCCGCAATCGGCCCGCTTCGACCCCTTCCACCCGGGGCCGGGCGTGGTGATCGGAAGCCGCAACGTCTTCCGCGAGAACGTCACGATCCACCGGGCGACTCACGCCACCGAACCGACGCGGATCGGCGATCGCAACTACTTCATGGTCGGATCGCACGCCGGACACGACGTGGTGGTCGGCAACGGCTGCACCTTCGCCAACGGCAGCCTGCTCGGCGGCCACGCGGTCGTCGAGGACGGCGCCATCACCGGCGGCAACTCCGCGGTGCACCAGTTCGTCCGGGTGGGCAGCGGTTCGATGATCTCCGGCGCCACCGCGATCTCGCTCGATCTCATGCCGCACTTCATGGTCACGGCGAACAACTTCGCCGGCAGCCTGAACCTCGTCGGCCTTCGCCGCAAGGGCGCGACGCTCGCCGAGATCGAGGCGGTCCGCTGGGTCTACAAGACGATCTGCCGCGATGGTCTCGGGATCCGGATGGCCGTCGAACGGCTCCGCGAACGGGCGAGCGATCCCACCGTCGCGCGATACCTCGACTTCATCGCCAAGAGCAAGCGAGGTCTGGTGACCCGTCACGGGCGCGAAGGCAGCGACCGCGACCGCGCCCCGGAACTGGTCGAGGGATGATGCACGAAGAGGAGGCGAACCCGCCTGCCGCGCCACCCCGCGCGGCGGCGAGAGACGGCGTCTTCTTCGCGAATCTCGGCAGCGGCTCGGGCGGCAACGCAAGCGTGATCGCTTGGCGGCACCATGGCGAGACGCGGGCGATCCTCGTCGACCTGGGCTTCTCGCCCCGCCGGATCCGCGACGCGCTCGCCTCGCTCGCGATTCGACCCGATCAGGTGGTGGCGGCCTGCCTGACGCACCTCGACCACGACCACTTCGCGAAGAACTGGTCCAAGGCGCTGCGCCATCGCTCCATCCCGCTCTTCGTCCACGAATCCCATCGCCCCGAGGCCGAGGCCGCGGGGGCGCCTGCGGAACTGCTGCAGACCTACGAAGACCACTTCGAGCCCGAGGCCGGCGTGCGGGTCGAAGGCACGCTGGCCCGTCACGACGACGCGGGATCGGTCGCGCTGCGTTTCGAGGTCGCGGATGCGTCGATCGGCTTCGCGACCGATCTCGGGCGCGTCCCGGAGTCGCTGCTCGAGCGGTTCGCGGGCGTCGACCTGCTCGCCATCGAGAGCAACCACTGCCCGAGAATGCAGCAGGAAAGCCCCCGGCCGGCGTTCCTGAAGCGTCGGATCATGGGTGGCCACGGACACCTCTCGAACGCGCAGGCGATCGAGGCGATCCGCGTGATCGCGACCGCCTCGAGGCTGCAGCACGTCGTGCTGCTGCATCTCTCGAGGCAATGCAACTGCCGTGACCTCGTGCGCAGCCTCGTCGCGGAGTCACTGCCGGGACTGCTTCCGAAGCTCTCGATCACGCGGCAGGATGCGGTGACGGGTCCGCTGCGGATCGATCCGTCGCCGC
Organism: uncultured Isosphaeraceae bacterium; assembly: GCA_964614695.1. Taxonomy (GTDB): domain Bacteria; phylum Planctomycetota; class Phycisphaerae; order Phycisphaerales; family SM1A02; genus VGXO01. Next base: position 28,256 of record CAZTMB010000018.1, read on the forward strand.
AGCCAAAGCGGGTCGCGCCGTCAGCGCTCGCCGCCGAGCCGCCGGGGCTCTTCGAGTTCGCCTGATCGGGCAGCCGCCTCGCTCCAGCGGATCCGAAGGCTCTGCGGATCGCGACCGGACAAGGCCGCCTCTTGCACCGCACGCCAACGATCGCCCATGACGGGCGGCGTGCCGATCGCCTCGCCGTCAAGCCACAGCGGCACGAGCAGCGGCATGCCCGGCGGAAGTTCCTCGAGATCCGCCACGAGATCGCCGCCGAGCCGGCCCGCTTCGTCGATCTCGCGATAGACCTGCACCGGGCGATCCGCGTCGAGGGTCTCGCCCATCTCCATCGCTTCGCCGAACTCCGGATCCGGTCTCGTCGCCCACCAGGCGATCGGCGATCCCGGGAGCACCAGGGTGCCGGGGGCCATGGCCGCCGCGGTCGATCGCCCCGACTCGTTGCGGGCCAGCGACGCGAGCCCGGGGTCGTCGGCCAACCAGCACGGCGACGCGTCCGACCGGAGACGAAGCATTCGCAGGCCCGCGTAGACGCTCCGAGCCAGATCCCCATCGGCGTCCTCGACGATCTCGAGGATCGCTTCGGGCATCGGCTCGCCCCGCCAGATCGAGTCGAGCGAGGCGGCCGCGCGGCGAAGCGAGACCGACGCGAGATCGCGTGCGAGCGGACGCTCCTCGAACGGCAGTCTCGTCAACTGCGAGATCGCGTATCGAACCGCGTGCGCTTCGACCAGCGGCGTCACCGACGATCGCCAGCGATCGCCCTCATCGCCACCGGGAAGCGCCACGCTCGCCTTCGCCAGTTCGACCCCTTGGGCCAGGAGCATGGTCCAGCCGACGGCCTCGGGCAGACCGTGACGGGCGGGCTCGTCGGGTTCGCGGTGCATCCGCCGAATCGTCGTCCCGATGCCGACGCGTGGCAACACGCCGCTCTCGCGAACCGGGTGCGGTCCCCTGGGGTCGATCGCTCGCGACGGCCGCGTCGCCCCGCCGCGTTCGGCCTTGGAGTCTCGGAGACCGCTCGAAGTTCGACCGACCGCCGCCGAGCGGCTGGCGGTCGAGACCCCGATGCGGGAAGGGCTCGATCGAGTCGCACGATCGCACGGCGCGACGCGGTGTGCGCCACGCCCCCTCGCGCTTCGGACGCGCTGCTAGTCTTTCCGCCCCATGAGCGATTCGATCGGCCACGAGTGCGGCGTGGCGATGCTTCGGCTTCTCAAGCCGCTCGAGTGGTTCTCCGAGCACCACGGCGATCCGCTGTGGGGGCTGCGTCGCCTCTACCTCCTGATGGAGAAGCAGCACAACCGCGGCCAGGACGGCGCGGGGCTTGCGACGGTTCGATTCGACATGCCGCCCGGCGAGCCGTTCATCGATCGCGCGAGGACCGCCAAGCGGAATCCGATCGAGCGGCTCTTCGACAGCGCGACCTCCCCGGCGCGGGATCTCTCCCCGGAGGCGCTCGCGGCGATGCCGCCGCTCGCCATCAAGCGGCGTCTCCCGCTGCTCGGCGAGATCTCGATCGGCCACCTCCGCTACGGCACCCACGGCGGACGCTCGACCGACGCCTGCCATCCCTTCCTGCGCCGGCACAACATCGCGAGCCGGAACGTCGCCATCGCAGGCAACTTCAACCTGACCAACGCCCCGCAGCTCTTCGCCCAGCTCGTCGACTACGGCCTCAGCCCGGTCGGGGACTCCGACACCATGGTCGTCCTCGAGAAGGTCAGCTACTTCCTCGACCGCGAGCACGACCACCTTGCCGCAAGCATGGGACCGGGTTCGTTCCGAGGGCTCGAAGGCCGCGAACTCGCGGAGGAGATCGGCCGGGAACTCGACCTCGTGCGGGTGCTCGAGAAGGCGTGCGCGCTCTTCGACGGAGGCTACGTGCTCGCGGGTGCGCTCGGCCACGGCGACGCCTTCGTCGCTCGCGATCCCGCCGGCATCCGGCCCGCGTTCATGCTTCGAACCGAGGAGGTCGTCGCGGTCGCGTCGGAACGGGCGGCGCTCGTGACCGCGTTCGACGTGCGGCCCGCGGACGTCGAAGCGATTCCGCCCGGGCATGCCCTCGTCGTCAAGCGCGACGGTGCGATCTCCGTCGAGCGGTTCGCGGAGGCCCTTCCGGAGCGGCAGTGCACCTTCGAGCGGATCTACTTCAGCCGCGGCAACGATCCGGACATCCATCGCGAGCGGAAGGCTCTCGGCCGAAGCCTCGCGCCGCGCGTCGTCGATCGACTCGGCGGCCTCGATCACGCGGTCTTCGGCTTCATCCCCAACACCGCCGAGGTCGCCTATCTCGGGCTCATCGAGGAGCTCGACCACATCGCGACCGATCTCGCCGCGCGGCGGCTCGCGGACCTCGCGGCGAAGGGGCCGCTCGACGAGACGTCGATCCGGGCGGCCATCGAGCACCGCGCCCGCACCGCGAAGATCGCCCACAAGGATCAGCGTCTTCGCACGTTCATCACCCACGACGCGGCGCGGCGCGACCTCGTCGGCCACGTCTACGACGTCACCCACGGCGTGCTCGAACCGGGCGATGCGCTCGTCGTCGTCGACGACTCGATCGTCCGCGGCACCACGCTGCGGGAGTCGATCGTCACCATGCTCGCGCGGCTCCGCCCGAGCCGGATCGTGATCGCGAGTTCCTGCCCGCCGATCATGTACCCGGACTGCTACGGGATCGACATGAGCCAGCTCGGCCGATTCATCGCCTTCGAGGCGGCGGTCGCCCTGCTGAGGGATCGCGGGCTCGAGTCGATCCTCGACGAGGTCGAGGCCAAGTGCCGCGAGCAGGAGCACCTGCCTCCCGCCCGGATGCGGAACCACGTGGCGGCGATCTACGACCCGTTCTCGCTTGGGGAGATCGAGACCAAGGTCGCCCAACTCATCCGCTCCCCACGGCTCGCCGAGGATGTGGGCTGGTCCGGACCGATCGACGTCGTCTACCAGCCGATCGAGGGGCTTCGCGAGGCGATGCCGGAGTTCCGGGGCGACTGGTACTTCACCGGCGACTATCCGACCCCCGGGGGGTACCGCGTCCTCAACACCGCCTATCTCAACTGGCGGCGTCGCCACGAGGGGCGGTCCTACTGAGTCCGCCGAGTCGCCGTTCCGACCCTTGACGCGACCGGGTCGGTCTGATGGAATGCCCGATTCGTCTTGGCCGGACCGAGGTCCCCCGACCTCGCAGCCCGGCGCCCGTCGTCCGCGCCGTCCCCGGCCCTCAGGAATCCCCTCGCATGGCTCGTTACCTCGGACCCAAGGTCAAGCTCTCCCGCCGCGTCGGCGTGCCCGTGGCGGACATCCCGAAGCACACCGCGAAGCGTCAGCTCACGCCCCCCGGCGTGCACGGCTTCCGTGGCAAGAGGAGCAAGGAGTACGGGGTCCGCAAGGACGAGAAGCAGAAGCTGCGCTACCACTACGGCGTGCTCGAGCGGCAGTTCCGCCGCTACCTCGCCGAGGCGGGACGCCGTCCCGGCAACACCGGCGAGCTGCTGCTGCAGCTCCTCGAGCGGCGTCTCGACAACCTGGTGCGACGCACCGGCTTCGCCCGCACGATCTGGGCGTCGCGACAGATGGTCGTCCACGGCCATGTGCTCGTGAACGGCCGCAAGGTCGATCGCCCGAGCTATCAGCTGTCGGTCGGCGATGTGATCACGCTCCGCCCCGGCATCCACACTCTCGCTCGCGAGAACATGGAATCGCTGGCCGGGCACATCGTGCCGGGCTGGATCGTCCTCGATCCGTCGGAGCTGACGGCGAAGGTCTCGTCGACGCCGACCTCCGACCAGATCCCCTTCGACGTCAACACGAACCTGATCGTCGAGCTCTACCGCTGATCGAGCGTCGCGCGGCCGGACCCGCCGCCCGTCGGCGAACCGGGTAAGAGCCGCGCTCGCCCGGTCGCCCGGGATATCCACGCGATGTTCAAGTTCCTCCGCAAGTACAAGGGCTGGCTTCTCGGCGTCTTCGGGTCGCTGCTGCTGATCGTCTTCCTCGTGCCGCAGGCGATCTCCGGGATCGCGCAGTACTCGGCGACGACCGGCGGCACCTGGGCGACCGTCGGACCCGAGGGCGAGACCGTCACCTTCAAGACCCTCGATCGCCTGCAGCGCGAACTTCGCGTGCTGCAGGCCGTCGGCAACCCGACGATCAACGCGCTCGGCGCCGACCGCAGCCCCGAGCACTGGTATCTGCTTCGCCGCGAGGCGGAGCGGGCCGGCCTGCACGGCGGCGCCGGCGATGGCCGCGGCGTGCTCGCGGGCCTGACCGGCCAGATCAACCAGCAGCGGATCGCCAACGATCCCACCGCCGCCCCGCTCACCGAGGACGACGTCCTCGGGATCCTCTGCCAGAACTCCGCGTCGAGTCCGCAGGATGTCCTCGAGACGCTCGCGCGGCTTGCGGGCGTGACGCGATTGACGAACCTGTTCGCGGGCCTCGATCGCTTCTCCGATCGCCGCCTCGAGCGCGAAGCCGCCGAGATGATGCTCGGCGTCGCGGCGGACCTCGTCGTGCTCGACCCGGCGAAGGGCCCCGGCGCCGCGTCGATCGACGCGAGCGACGCGGCGCTGCAGGCGCACTTCGAGGAGTTCGCGGCCGTCGAGCCGGGAACCGGCGATCTCGGCTTCGGCTACCGCCGTCCCGACCGCTTCAAGATCGAGTGGATGTCGATTCCGGCGGCCGCCATCCGCAATGCGGTGACGACCGGCGGCGATCTCGACATCCTCACGCTGAAGCGACGCTTCGCCGAGAACCCCGCGGCCTTCGGCGTCGCCGCCGCCACCAGCGGCCAGCGTCCTCGCTTCGACGACTACGCCGATCAGGTCCGTGCGGTCGTGCTCGAGGAAGTCTCTTCGAAGCGGCTCGACGACCTGTCGAAGTCGCTCTCGGATCGCTTCGCCGCCTCGCAGCGCGTGCTCGCCCGCGGCGGCGACGGTCTCTACCTGATCGACGAGACGTGGTCGGCGCGAATGCCCGGCCTCGACGAGATCGCGGCCGAGGTCGCGACCTCGCAGAAGATCCCGACGCCCGAGATCGGTTCGAGCGGCGAGCGGTGGTTCACGCTGGCGGACCTCGACACCGTGCCGTCGCTTTCGCGGGCGACCACCGATCGCTTCGGCGCGACGCCGCTTCGGGTTCGCGACCTCGTCGCCGCGTCCCGCGAGTTCGGGGCCGAGACGCCGCTGCCGATCCAGGTCGGCATTGCAAGTCCGGTCCTGACCAACCCTGCCGGCGACCTCGTGATCTTCCGGCTGCTCGCGATCGAGCCCTCCGCGCCGGAGACCGATCTCGAGGCGGTGCGGGAGAAGGTCCGCGAGGATCTCGCCCGCCGCATGGCCTACGACCAGCTCGCGGCGAGGCTGCCGCAGCTTCGCGAGCAGGCGATCGCCGACGGCATGCGTTCGGTCGCCCGCGAGTTCGACACGACCGTGGAGTTCGTGCCGATGATCCGCGAGGCCGACCCGCAGTTCCTGCAGTCCGGCTTCCGTCTCGCGAGCAACCTGCCCGGCGGCATCGGCCGAAACCCCGAGATCGTCGCGGAGATCGTCCAGAACGCGATGAAGCTTCCGCTCGGACGCCCTGTCACCGAACTGCCCGAGGCCGATCGCGTCTTCACCGTCGCCGATCCGGATCGGCTCATCGCCGCGCTCGTGCGGGTCACCGACGTTCTGCCGCTTGTGCGCGAGGTCTTCGAGCCGCTTGCGGCGGATCCGCGATTCCAGGCGACGCTCATGGGCAACGAGTTCGGAGGCGAACTCGTTGACATGTTCGGTATCGAGGCGCTGACCTCTCGCCATGGCTTCGAGCGGGTCGCTCAAGGCAATCGCGACGAGGAGGAGTTCCTCGAAGAAGAGGTCGCCGAGACGCCCGCGGGCTGATCGAGAACCCTGACCCTCTGCATTCGCGCGACCGGCGCCAATCCCGATTCGTTCGAACGCGCGATTGGCGCCTTCCGAGTCAGCACGTCCCCTCCGTCTCGCTCGCTCCGCTCGCGAGCCACCTCCCCGCGACTTCGTCGCGA
>CAZTMB010000019.1:0-32961 GCA_964614695.1 uncultured Isosphaeraceae bacterium
CGTCGGCACCGCGAGGATCGAGCACGGCGCCTGGCGCAGCACCCGCTCCGCGGTGCTGCCGAGCACGAGGTCGCGCAGGTTCGTCCGGCCTCGCGTGCCGAGCACGACGAGGTCTGCGCTGTTGCCAAGCGCGAAGTCGACGATGCCGACGCCGTGGCTGCGGTGCTCGATCACATGGAACATCGGCTTCACCCAGCGGGTCTCTGGGTCGCCCGGATCGCAGAACCGCTCGAGACGCCGCGCGAGGCCGTCGAGGAACTGCTTGCGATAGTCGCTCGTCGCCTGCGGCGTCGCGGAGCGGTAGTGCAGGCGAAGCCATGGGGGATTGAAGACGTGGACCGCGTGGACCGACGCGTTGTCCTGCACCGCGATCCGCATCGCCGCGATGAGCGCCTGCCGAGAGGTCTCCGAGAAGTCGACCGCGACGACGATCCGCCGATACGCCCCGGAGTGCCCGGGCTGCACGAGGAGCGTCTTCACCTTCGCGCGGCGCACCGCGTGGGTGGCGAGCATTCCCGCACCTTGGCCCTCGCTCGTCCCGCGCACCCCAAGGACCAGCAGATCCGCCCGATGCGATGCGACCGCGGCGGCGAGCCCCTCGGCCGGCTGGTCGATGCGGATGTCGAGCGCGGTGCCCGCGACGCCTTCGACGCCTGCGGAGAACTCCTGCCATGCGGCGCGGGTGTCGGCGAAGATCGTGTCGCGAAAGCCCGGATCGACACCGCCGACCGCCTCTTCGAGGTCGGCGAGCACGAGCGTCTCGATGACGTGGACCGCGTGGAGCGGCGCCTGGTTGAAGCGGGCGATCCGCACCGCCTCCTCAAGCGCGGCCCGGCTGCATTCGGTGAAGTCGATGGCGGCGACGATCGAGCGGAGGGTGTCCATGCGAGGAGCCTTGGCAAAGGGAACGGTGGCTGGTCCGGCGTCCCGGAAGCGGCGGATGCTACGTCGAAGCCGACGCGGTCCCCGCGGGGCCGTCTCCCGCTTCGCCGGCCGCGCGACGCTTCATGCAGCGGTAGCGCCAATTGAGGAGCACGATCACCGCGAGCACCACCGCGATGCCGCCGACAGTCAGCCACGGATTGCTCCGATCGACGTGCCGATTGATGAAGCCGGCGCCGAGGTACATGGCCCCGCAGCCAAGCACGCTTCCGAGGACGATCGCCGCGAGCGCCGCCCCGCGCGAGAGGCCGACGAGACGTCCGAAGATCGCTCCGCCGACGCTGCCGGTCGCCGCGAGCGGGAACATCACGAACGCCACGAGCCCGGCGAACGTCGCCCGCCGGATCCACGGCTGACGCTTGAGGATGAACCGACCGTCCTCGACGAGCCCGAGCAGCCGCGGCCCCAGGAACGGCAGCTTGAAGAGGAAGCCCTGGTGGTAGACGAGGACCGTCGCGGTGGCGACGTCCATCCAGACCACCATCGCGAAGAGCTCGCCACGGGTGAGGAAGCCATGGATCTCCGCCAGCTGCTCGCTCGCGGCGGGATCCGCCTCGACGCCTCCGAGAATCACGAACCGCCCGAACACGAAGAAGGTCGCGGCGGCGGTGACGAGAAGCTTCTGCAGGTATGCGAGATCGTGGGTCGCGAGCACCGAGAGCAGCACCGCGGCGGTGGCGGCGAAGGGTCCCACGAGCGTCGTCCACCACTGGATCGGATGCTCGCGTCGGAACGACTCGCCGAAGCGCGACTCCTCCGCCGCGAGCGCGGCGGAGTCCTGCTCGACGGGCTGCGATCGCTCCTTGGCTTCAACGTCGCGCATCGGCGGAGACCATATCCGTCGTCGCGATGCCTTGGGGTGACGCCTGGGCTCGGACCCGTCCGATACGCTCTTCGCGCGCCTGATCACGACGGCACTCGATGCGGATCGTCCATGTCATTCCTTCGCTTGATCCTGCCGACGGCGGACCGCCGGCGGTGGCGGTCCGGCTTGCGGAGGCGCAGGCGCGGCTGGGCCACGAGGTACGGCTTCTGCATCTCGATCCCCCCCCGGATCGAGCCGCGGCCGTCGCCGGCCTGATCGCCTCGCCGCCCGGGCACCGCCGCAGCGTGGTCGAGGCGGTGCCGATGCCGCGAGGCTTCGGGCAACGGCTCCGAGCCTGGCGGGGCCGAGTCGCCGCGGACCGACCCGAGATCGTGCATGCCCATGGGCTCTGGCAACCCGAGATCCTCGCGGTCGCCCGGGAGTGCCGAGACGCGGGCGTGCCGTATGTCCTCGAGACCTACGGAACCTTGAACCCGTGGGCCTTGAGCCAGAAGCGACTCAAGAAGCGGATCTCGTTGGCGCTGGTCCACCGGCGGCTTCTCCGACGAGCCGCCTTCATCCACGCGCTCAACGACGTCGAGGCTCGGCACATCTCGGACGAGGCCGGCGGCGCCCCGATCGAGATCTTTCCCAATGGCGTGTTTCTCGAGGAGTTCGACGGCGCCGACGTGTCGAGGGGCCGCACCCGGGTCGCGGGGCTCGGCGAGGCGCCGTTTGCGCTCTTTCTCGCACGGCTGCATCCGGTCAAGGGTCTCGATCTCCTCGCCGAGGCGTTCGCCATCGTCGCGAAGTCGAATCCCGAAGCCCATCTCGTCGTCGCCGGACCGGAGGACGTCGGAGCCGAGGACTTCCGCGCTCGGATCCGGCAGCTCGACCTCGAGGCGCGCGTGCACCTTGTCGGCGAGGTGTCTGGAACCTTCAAGAAGGACCTGCTCCGCGGGGCATCGTGCTTCGTCCAACCGAGCCGCCAGGAGGGCTTCAGCGTCGCGATCCTCGAAGCGCTCGCGGCGGGCCGGCCCGTCGCCATCACCGAAGGCTGCAACTTTCCGCAGGTCGCCTCCGCCGAAGCGGGCTTCGTCGTGCCGTTCGATCGTGATCGGCTCGCGACTGCGATCGCGACCCTGCTCTCCGATCGACCGGAGGCAGCGCGTCGCGGCGCCAACGCCCGAAGCCTCGTCGAGCACGACTACACCTGGGAGGCGATCGCGTCGCGGTGCGTCGAGGCCTACCGCCGAGGGATCGAGCGAGCGGATTCGCGCCCCTGAGTCACGGAGTCGCCGCGGCAGCGCTCGCCCAGCGCCATGTCGCCGCAAGCCCCTCCTCGAAGGAGACCGGCGGTTCATAGCCGAGTTCGCGACGGGCCTTCTCGATGCTCGCGCAGGAGTGCGGCACGTCTCCGGCGCGAGGTGGGCGAAGTTCCGGATCGAGCTCTTGCCCGGAGACCTTGGCCAGCGTGGCGAGCAGGTCGAGCAGGCTCCGCCGCTCGCCAAGGCCGACGTTGAACGCCTGCCCGTGCAGCGATCGTGCCGGATCGGACGCGAGCAGCAGCGCCGAGACCACGTCGGCGACCGGCACGAAGTCGCGGGTCTGCGAGCCGTCGCCGAAGACGATCGGCCGGCGTCCCGCCGCTGCGGCATCCATGAACGCCGAGATCACCGCCGCGTAGGCCGACTTCGGATCCTGACGCGGCCCGAAGACGTTGAAGAACCGCAGGCTCGCGGCATGGAATCCGTATCGCCGCGCGTAGGACTGAAGCAGCAGTTCACCGGCCGCCTTGTGGGCGGCGTAGGGCGAAGCGCAGTCGAAGGAATCGGCCTCCTTCGATGGAAGCGAGGGCGTGGGGCCGTAGACCGCCGCCGAGCTCGCGAAGACCACGCTGCGGACTCCCGCTTCGCCGGCGAGCCGGAAGACCCGTTCGGTGCCTTCGAGGTTGATCCGGAACGCTCGTTCGGGGTCCTCCCACGTCCGCGGCACGGACACCTCCGCGGCGAGATGGAACACGGTCGAACAACCCGCCACCGCCCCTCGGACTGCTGCTTCGTCGACGATCGAGCCCTCGATGAACTCGGCGCCCTCGACGAGGTTCCGCCGATGGCCCGAGGAGAGATCGTCAAGGAGACGGACCCGGTCGCCTCGGGAAAGCAATGCCGTCGCGAGATGCGAGCCGATGAACCCGGCTCCGCCCGTGACGAGCGAGCGGTCCCTTTGCATGGGGTCGGTCAAGAAGATCTCCGTGGCATGTGCGGTTCCATGGATGGTGTTTCGATCCGGCCTCGTCCGACGCTGCAGAAGCCGCGCCACGAACTCGCTGCCACTCCGTGCCACCGCTTCGCGTCCATCTCCTCCAGCCTCGCGTCATGGCCTATCGGCTGCCGTTCCTTCGCGCGCTCGCGAGTTGCCCTGGCATGCGACTGACCGTCTGGGCAGACCTCTCGGCACCGGGCGCCGTGGATCGTCGCGAACTGACCGGCTTCGAAATCCGCGATGCTCCGGCCCGATCGATCGGCCCGTTCTCGTGGCAGCGAGGCTCCCTCGATGCGGTCCGCGATCCAGACGCCGACGTGGTCGTCCTGTCGTGGCAGGTCCGCGCGATCGACGTGCCGATCGCGCTTCGCGCGGCGCGGCGCCGCGGGGTGGGCACGGTGCTGTGGGGTCATGGATTCGGAAAGACCCACCCGCGCCTGGGCGACCTGGCTCGCCGCCTCACCGCCGACATCGCCGATGCATGCCTGCTCTACGGTCCCGCGACGCGTCGGCGAGTGGTTGAACAGGGCGTGCCGCCAGAGCGGGTGTTCGACGCGCCCAACGCGATCGATCAGGCCGCGATCCTCGAGGCAACCAGCAACTGGACGTCGTCGCCCGATCGGCTCGCCGAGTTCCGGAAGAAGGAGGGCCTCGAAGCCGGTCCGGTCGTGCTGTTTCTCTCGCGGCTCGAAGCCGACAAGCTGCCCGCCCTGCTCGTCGAGTCCTTCGCCAAGGTCCTCGACAAGCATCCCGCCGCGACGCTCGCCTTCATCGGCAACGGCGCGTCGCGACCCGAGGTCGAGGCGACCATCGATCGGCTCGGCATCAGACCGCGGGTCCGTCTCGCCGGGGCGATCTACGAAGAGGAGGCGATCGCGCCGTGGGCGCTCTCGTCGAGTCTTCTCGTGCATCCCGGCGGCATCGGGCTGAGCCTCATGCATGCGTTCGGCTACGGCCTTCCGGTGATCACCACCGATCGCCTGGGTCTCCACGGGCCGGAGGCGGAGATCCACGAGCCCGGCGTGAACGGCCTGCTCTACCGCCACGGCGACGCGCAGGACCTTGCCGAGAAGATCTCGACGCTGCTCGACGACGAGCCGAGGCGGCGGCGGATGTCCGAGGCGGCACTCGCGACGGTCTCGGGTCCGCGCGGCCGCAACGTCGAGGGCATGGTCGCGGGCTTCCTCGACGCGATCGACTTCGCGGCGGCACGCCACGGGAAGTCGAGGGCGTGACGATGATGACGGATCCGCGATGAGCCCCGACACGCCGGCCAACCCGCCCGACTCTTCGATTCCCGCCGCCGCCGCGGGGTTTCGCCTTCCCGCCGAGTGGGAACCGCTCCAGGCGGTCTGGATGACGCGCCCGCACGACAAGCCTTCCTTTCCTGGCTGCTTCGAGCAGGCGCTGACCGAGTGGGAGAACCTCGCCGCACGGATTCGCGAGGTGGTCGAGGTCCGCGAGACGGGCTCGCTCGGCATTCCGACCCGCAGCAGCCGCATCCGCGACTTCGGCCCGGTCTTTCTCGTGCATCCGACGCGCGGTCTCGCGGCTCAGGAGTTCGGGGTCGTCGAATCGGGCGACCCCGACCGCGCGGTCCCCGCCGCGATCTCGCGGCGATGCCGCATTCCGATGTGGTCGCAACGGCGGTCGCTGCCGGGCGGATCGTTCGAGACCGATGGTCTCGGCACGCTGCTTGTCGCCGCGGAAGCCGGCTCCGCCGCGCCGCAGGACGGAGATCGCCTGCACGGCGACTTCGAGGCGATGCTTTGCGAGACGCTCGGCGTGTCGAAGGTCCTCGGCATTCCCGGTTGGTCCGGCGTCGATCACTCCGGCCGGCAACTCGACGACCTCGCCCGCTTCGTCGCGCCCGGCGTGGTCGCCGTGGTCGAGGCGCCGCCGGGCCATCCCGACCACGCGGTCCTCGCGGCCAATCGCGACGCGCTGATTCGAGCCCGCGATGCCCGAGGCGAGGCGATCGAAGTCGTGCCGCTGCCCTCGCCCACGCCGATCCACTTCGACTTCCCCGCCAACGGCGCCGATCCCGGCGGACGAAGACCGCTTCCGGCAAGCCATGCGAACTTCCAGATCGCCAACGGTCGGATCTTCGTCCCGGTCTTCGGAAGCCGCAGCGACGACCTCGCCTGCCGCCGGCTCGAGGACGCTTCCGGACTCCCGGCGGTCGCGGTGATGGCGCGGCATCTCGTCGTGGGACTCGGCGGGCCGCACCGGCTCACCTGCCCGCAGCCCGCCGCGGCGGTGACCTGACCGCGCGACCCAACCGTTCGCATTGCGGTCGCGGCGAGCATTCGGGCGATAACCACTGCTCGATGGGCGAGACCACCTCGATCCGCTTCTCCGACGGCCTGCTGGGCCGGACGGTCCTGCTCGGCATCCTGCCCACCGCGGCGGTGCTCGCGGGCGTGATCCTCGTCGGCGGCATCAGCCGCTACGACTCGCTGAAGCGCGGCGCCGAGAAGCAACTTCAGAACCTCGCCTCCGAGACCGCGCTCGAGTTCGACCAGGCGGCCGACGACGCGGTCGAACTCGCGCGAACGCTCGCCGTCTCGCAGTCCGCGGGCATGTTCGGCATGCGTCGCCTCACCGTCGAGGTGCTCGAGCGGCAGTTGGCGGAGAACCCGGAAGTCCTCGGGACCTATGTCGGCTACGAGCCGAACGCCGACGGCAAGGACGCCGAGAGCCTGAACGGCGGCCTGCCCGAAGGCGCGATCGACGAGGCCGGTCGATTCCTCCCCTACTGGTTCCGCGACTCGAGCCGTGGCGGCGCGATCGCCTTGAAGCCGCTCGTCGACATGGAGTCGAGCCTCTACTACGACGGCGTCCGGAAGGCGTGGAAGTCGACCGGACGCCTCGCGCCGATGGTGACCGAGCCGTACTACTACGACGGCGACCTGATCATCGAGCAGACCTTCCCGATCGTCGTGGACGGACGGTTCGTCGGGATCGCCGGCGTCGATCGAAGCCTTGCCTCGCTTCGCCGCGAGGCGGTCCGCTTCGCGGAGTCGAGCGAGTCGTTGGTCTTCCTCGTCTCGGGGCGCGGCAAGTTCGTCGCGACGAGCCTCGAAGGCGACGTGCCCGGCGGCGCCTCGCCGCTGCAGACGATCGCCGTCGCCGACAGCCCCTACGCCGACGTGATGGCCGCGATGCTCGAGCCGACCGCGGAGACACGCCTTGAGACCGCCGTCGATCCGGTCACCGGCGAGGAGACCTACTGGGCGTGGCGCACCCTCGACACGGGTGGCTGGACGGTCATCCTCGCGAAGCCGGTCTCGGAGGTGACGGGACCGCTGGTTCGGCAGACGCTGCTGATCGCCGCGAGTGCCGTCGCAGCGCTCGCGGTGGTGGTGACGCTTCTCGTCTGGCTGCTTTCGAGCTTCTCGAAGCGCATCCGCTTCGCGGTCGACGCGGCAGGACTCGTCGCCAAGGGCGACCTCTCGCACGAGGTCTACGCCTGCACGCAGCGCGACGAAGCCGGCGTGCTTCTTCGCACGCTCGGGGCCATGCGTGGCGGGCTTGTTGCGATGGTCGGCCGCATCAAGCACGCCGCCGTGAGCCTGCACACCGCGACCACCGAAGTCGCCGCCGCGGGCCGGCAGCAGGAGGAATCCGCCGGCGAGTTCGAGAGCTCCTCCGCGGAGATCGCCGCCGCAGTCCATCAGATCAGCCGCACCGGCGAGGCGCTCGTCTCGACGATGAACGAGGTTCGTTCGATGACCAACGAGGCCTCGGCGCTCGCCGGCGACGGCCGCGAGAGCCTCGACGGCATGCGGACCTCGATGCGGACCCTCGAGGAGGCGACCGGCTCGATCGCCGAGAAGCTCGCGGCGATCAACGAGAAGGCGGGCGGCATCACCGCGATCGTCACCACGATCACGAAGGTCGCCGATCAGACCAACCTGCTTTCGGTGAACGCGGCGATCGAGGCGGAGAAGGCCGGCGAGTACGGGCGCGGCTTCCTCGTCGTCGCCCGCGAGATCCGCCGGCTCGCCGATCAGGCCGCCGGGGCCACGCTCGACATCGAGAAGATGGTCGCGCAGATGCAGTCGGCGGTCTCCGCCGGCGTGATGGAGATGGATCGCTTCGCCGAGCAGGTCCGCAGCGGCGTCGAGGAGGTCGACTCGATCGGCTCGCAGATGGGCCGGATCATCGAACACGTCACCGCGACCTCGGAGCGGTTCTCGACGCTCGACTCGGGCGTGCGCGAGCAGTCCGCCGGCGCCGGGCAGATCGACCTCGCCATGGGCCGGCTTCGCGAGCGGGCCCGCCAGAGCGCCGAGAGCGTCCGCGAGTTCAGCCAGTCCGCGGAAGCGCTCCAGAAGGCCCTCGGCAGCCTTCGCGGCGTGATCGACCAGTTCAAGGTCTGACGGCGGGAGTCGTTGGAAAGACCCAAACGCTCCGGCCCGATCCGGGTTCCTCACGGCGGTCAGCCGACCGTTGGTGCCATCCCGCCGCCCGTGTCCAAGCGGTCTGGCCTGACCGCGGATCCTCACCGCGGATCCGCCGTCTCCGGTCGGAATGCGCTTGACCGGCGACGATTATGACCGGTCGCGCTTCCCTCGACCGTGGGTGGAACTAGATTTCCCAGGTCGATTCCCGGACCGCCTGGCGCACCGGGAACGCCACCTATCCACCTCAATGCCGCTGGCGATGTCCGCCAGCGATCGCGAACAGGTTCGGGTCGCTCGCTGCGAGCGACCGTCTCAGGAGAACGAAATGCGTCGAATCGGAATCGGCGGCGGCGTTGCGTGCGCCGCCCTCGCGGGGCTCGCCGGGACCGCCTGGTCGGGCGACGTGCTTTGGGACAACGGTCCCCTCGTGACCTTCCCCGGCGCCGGCGCCGGCGGCGCGGACGTCAGTTCGATCTCGCCCGGACAAGGCCTCTTCGGCGGCAACTTCAACCAGCCCTCCTTCCGCCGGGCGGACAACTTCACCGTCGGCGAAGGCGGCTGGCGGATCACCTCCTTCGAGGCCTTCGGCTACCAGACCGGTTCGCCCACGACCTCGACGATGACCGGCCTCTTCATCCAGATCTGGCGCGGCACGCCCGGCGGCAACGGCATCGTCGTCTGGGGCGACATCGCAGAGAACCTCCTCTCGTCGACCGCGTGGACGAGCATCTACCGCACTTCCGCGACCGACCTTCAGGCGACGAACCGGCCGATCATGAGCCTGGTCGCCGCGGACCTCGACATCCTGCTCGGGCCAGGCGAGTACTGGGTCGAGTGGGCCGCGACCGGCTCGCTCGCCTCGGGTCCGTGGGTTCCGCCGGTGAGCGACCCCGATGCGTTCATCCCCGGCAACAGCCTCGTCTTCCCCGTCGCAGCGGGCGCTTGGGAGACCGCGATCGACACGACGAGCGGCGTCGGCTACGAACTTCCGTTCATCATGCGGGGCGATCTCGCGCCGGACACTCCGTGCACGCAGTCGACCGAGTCCTGCACGACCGCGCATGCCGGCCCGGGATGTTCGGACACCACCTGCTGCGCCCAGATCTGCCAGTTCGAGACCTTCTGCTGCGACGTCGAGTGGGACGAGTTCTGCGCGACGACCGCGATCAAGCTCTGCGGCCTCTATGTGTACGACTGCCCGACCGGCTCGTCGTTCCCCGCGAACAACTGCCCGACCGGCGCGACCGTCGTCTCGGGCGGCGACTCGCTCGCATTCAACACCCTGAACGCCACGACCGTCGGCCCGCGTCAGCCCCAGTGCAACTCGACCGACGCCGATGAACAGATCTGGAACGACCTCTGGTACTCGTTCACGGCTCCCGGCGACGGCTCGTTCTCCGCGAGCACCTGCGGCACCGCGAGCTTCGACACCAAGATCGCGATCTACGACGTCGGCAACGGCACCTACAACCCCGCCGACCTGCCGGACCTCTTCATCGCGTGCAACGAGGATGGTCCGGACTGCCCCGACGCGACCTCGTTCCTCGAGATCCTCGTCGAGGCGAACGTCACCTACCTCGTCCGCCTCGGCGGCTTCCTCGAGGCGACCGGCTCCGGCACGATCGCCTTCGTCTACACCCCCGAGCCGTCGGTCTGCGGCGACCCCAACGCGGGCTCCTGCTGCGAGACCTCGATCACGCCCTTCTGCGCCGACGGCACCTGCTGCGACGCGGTCTGCGCGGTCGACGCGTTCTGCTGCGAGACCGAGTGGGATCAGGCCTGCGTGAACCTTGCGTTCTCGACCTGCCCGGTCCTCTGCGACGCCGTTCCGCCGCAGGAATGCGCCGCGCCCGGCGCGAACCCGGTCGCGACGAGCCCCAACAACAGCGTCGCCACCGGCGGCATCGCCTGCGCGGCGGGCGGCGTCACCCGCGCGAACTCCTACGCCAAGGTCTTCACGCAGTCGGACCTCGGCGCGGCGTACTCCTTCAAGTGCGTCAACTTCGGCTACGACAACTCGGGCCCGTATCTCGAAGGCCTGATCACCGTCGCGATCGACCCGACCGGCGGCGCGCCGCAGGTCGCCGAACTCGTGCCGGTGGCGACCTATCCGGTCGGCCTCTTCAACGGCAACGACCAGTTCGTCACCGTGACGAGCGACGAGCTCCTCTGCATCGAGCTCGTGGGCACCGAGACCCTCGTGGTCACGATCGACATCCCAGCGCAGACCGCCGGCTTCGCGACGTTCGCCGGCGGCACCACCTCCAACAGCCCGACCTACTACCGGTCGGACGCGTGCGGGCAGACCGACTTCATCAATCTCGCCGACGTCGGCGGCGGCTTCCCGAACAACCACTGGTACGTCGAGATCCCGGGCAACATCGGGTGCAAGGACCCGTCGATCCCGGGCGACCTCAACAACGACGGCGTGGTGAACGGCGCGGACCTGAGCATTCTGCTCTCGGCGTGGGGCACGGCCGATCCGGTCGCCGACATCAACGGCGACGGCGAGGTGAACGGAGCCGACCTCAGCATCCTGCTCTCGAACTGGACCGCCTGATCCGGCTCGGATCACCGGCGTGAACGACACCCCCTCGGGCCGCGAGCCCGAGGGGGTCTTTCTTGCGCAACGAGTGTCGTCGCGTCGAGCGCCGCCGGCGTCTCATGCGGACGACCGGCCTTGCGCGTCTCGCCGCTCCGCCGCACGCTCGCACCGGACGCCGGAGGCGGCTACGGCACCGCGGCGGGTCGAATCAGTGTCCTGCCGCAGCCGCGTCGAGATACCAGCGCAACTCGCCGCCGACGGGACGGATCCCCTTGATCGGGATCTCCTCGATCGGGTCCTTGCCGGTCGCGACGCGCTCGACCATCTCGGCCTTGTTGGCGCCGACGACGAGCGGCGCCAGCACGCGCGAGGCGTTGAGCAGCGGATAGGTCATGGTGATGCGATCGGGCTTGACGTCGGCCCCGGTGCATCGCGCGGCGAGGCGATCGGTCACATGAAGCACCGTGGTGTGCGGAAAGAGGCTCGCGGTGTGCCCGTTGTCGCCCATCCCGAGCAGCACGAAGTCGAGCCGGTCATGGCCCTTCTCGCGCCACGCGAGCGCTTCGCGCAGCGCTCGCTCGTAGCGGACGTCGGCATCCGCCGCAGTCGCCTCGATCGGATGCACCTGCTCGGCGGGGATGCCCGAGTGCCCGACGATGATCTCGGAGATCTTCCCGAAGTTGCTCATCGGGTCGTCGAAGGCAACGCATCGCTCGTCGACCATCCACAAGTGCGTGCGGGTCCACGGCAGGTCGCGGTACATCGGGTCGTACATCAGGCGCTCGTAGAGCGGGAACGGCGTGTTGCCGCCCGAGAGCGCGAGATGGAAGTCGCCGAACTGCCGAACGCACGCGATCGCGTGGGCGACGAGATCCGCCGCGATCGCGTCGATGACGGCGTCGGGCGTGGCGGCCACCTTCACGGTGCCGGGCAGGGCCGGAAGCTTCGGCTCGGGGGCGAGCGGGATCAGATCGTGGTCGCCGCCGGATTCGGATGGGGTCGTCATGGCGGCATCTTCGCGGTCGAGCGGAATGCCGCAACCCGAGACGTCGCCCGCCCGCGGTACCTTCGGCGACGTGACCCTCTCGACGAGCCCGCTCCTGCGGATCGCGACGCTCTGCGCCCTCTACGTCGCGCAGGGCATTCCCTACGGCTTCGTCGTCTACACGCTCGCGGCGTACTTCGCCGAACGCGGTCTCGACGCCGACGCGATCGGCACCACGCTCGCGATGGGCATGATCCCGTGGGCGTTCAAGTGGGCCTTCGGCCCGGTGGTCGACCGCTGGTCGATCCTCTCGATGGGCCGGCGCCGCCCGTGGATCCTGCTCGCGCAGGTCGGCATGATCGCGACCATCCTCGCGATGGCGTCGATTCCCGATCCCGCCGAGGAGCTCGGGGCGATCGGGATCCTGATCCTTCTGCACAACACCTTCAACGCCCTGCAGGACGTCTCGGTCGATGCGCTGGCGGTCGATCTGCTCACCGAAGCGGAGCGCGGCAAGGCGAACGGCCTGATGTACGGCTCGAAGTACCTCGGCACCTCGATCGGCGCCGCGGGGCTCGGCGTGCTGATCGGGCCGCTCGGCATGGCGGCGACCATGGTGGTTCAAGCCACGCTGCTCGCCGCGATCATGCTGCTGCCGCTCTTCATCCGCGAGCGCCCCGGCGAACGGCTGCTGCCGTGGACCGCAGGCGCGGCGAGCCCGCAGGCGGAACGGCTCGAGGAGCGATCGTTTCTCTCGCTCGTGGGAGATCTCGCGCGGGCGTTCTCCCTGCGCTCGAGCCTGCTCGCAGCGCTCGTCGCGGTGCTCGCGCTGCTGCCCTCCGGGCTGCTTGCCCCGATCGCGAACATCCTCTTCATCCAGGACCTCGGATGGAGCAAGGAGGAGTACGTCGCGATCACCGGAACGCTTGGAGTCTGGGCGGGCCTTGGCGGCTCGATCGCGGGCGGATTCCTCGCCGACCTCGTCGGGCCGCGGCGTCTCGCGGGGATCTCCGCGGTGCTGCTCGGGGCGATGATCGCGGCGTTCGGATTCCTCGAGCCGCTCTGGGGCGAGCGATCGCTTCTGGTCGCCTATCTCGTCCTCGAGAGCGGGCTGCTCGCGGTCCTCAACGTCTCGCTCTTCGCCCTCTTCATGGCGGTCTCCTGGCCGCGGGTCGCCGCGACGCAGTTCACCGCGTACATGGCGCTGCTCAACCTCTCGACGACGATCGGCCTGCGCCTCGCCGGCCCGCTCGACGAGCGGTTCGACGTCGCGTCGATCTACCTCGTCGCGGGCGTGCTGCAGGGCGCGGTCGTGCTGGTGCTTCCCTTCATCGATCCGAAGCAGGCTCGGCGCACGCTCGAAGCGGGCGAAGCCGCATCCGCCGCGAAGTGAACACGGGGCGCCCGAAGGCGCCCCGTGCGGGGATCGTTCGAAGAGGCAAGCCGATCACATCACGCCGGTCGGCATCGCCACGCCCCAGCCGTCGCGGTAGACCCGGGTGACGAAGCGGTTCGCGCCGTCGTTGTTGGTCACCTGCATCGACTTGGCGTCCCAGACGAGCTTCTCGTTCGGGAAGAGCGAGCCGAACGCGCCGAGCGAGAGCATCTCGCACAGCGTGCCGGCGTAGACGAAGTTCGTCTGGGTCTTGTCGTTGCCGAAGCAGCACTCGACCCAGTGGTGCCAGTGGTTGCGGCCCGGATTGGCGAGATCGGGCTTCTTGAAGTCGACCGACTTGCCGCCCTTGAAGAGCTGCGAGACCACGCTGCCCTCGTAGGGGATGAGGAAGGTGCCTTCCTCGCCGACGACCGCCACGGTGTTCTGCGGGATCTTGAAGTCCGCCGGCAGTCCGAGTTCGGACTGGCTCGGCAGGATGCCGCCGTCGTACCAGACGAAGGGGATGTCGCTGCCGCCGGTGTACTTGTTGCCCTTCAAGGTGAACCGCACGGTCTCCTTGGTCGGGAACATGTCGGCGGTCGAGTCGGTGCATTCGACGGTCACGTCGGTCGGCACGAGCAGGTCCATCGCCTGCAGCGGCGTGTCGATGATGTGGCAGGCCATGTCGCCGAGGGCGCCGCAGCCGAAGTCGCGGAAGCCGCGCCACGCGAACGGGTGGTAGACCTTCGAGAGGTACGGGCGGTCCGGCGCGACGCCGAGCCAGTTGTACCAGGCGATGTCGTTGGGAATCGGGTTCGAGCCCTGCGGGCGAAGCTTGCCCTGCGCCCAGTAGCGCACCGGGCGATCGGTCCAGCCGTGGATCGACGTCACCTTGCCGACGATCTTGCCTTCGGCAAGCAGCTGCATCGCCTGGCGCTTGTGGTCGTAGGAGGCGATCTGCGTGCCCATCTGCGTCGCGAGCCCGGGGTTCTGCTTCGCCTTGAGGGCGATGGCACGGCCTTCGTTCACGCTATGAGTAAGCGGCTTCTGGGCGTAGACGTGCTTTCCGAGGTCCAGCGCCGTCATCGTGATCGGCGCGTGCATGTGGTCGGGCGTCGAGACCGAGACCGCGTCGAGCGAGTCGCCCATCGTCGCGAGCATCTCCCGCCAGTCGGTGAAGCGGGCGGCCTTGGGGAACTTCTCGCCCATCGCGTTGAGTCGCCCCATGTCGATGTCGCAGAGCGCCGCGATCTCGACGTTCGCGTGGCCCGCGATCTGCCCGACGTCGCTCGCGCCCATGCCGCCGACGCCGACCGAGCCGACGCGAAGCTTCTGGAGGGAGCCCGCCGACGCGAAGGTCGGCCGCCACGCGAGCGCGGCGGCGGTGGTGGCGAGCGTGGTCTGGACGAAGTGCCGGCGATCGATGGGGTTGGGCATGTCGAACCTGCTCCTGGTCGTTGGCGTGTTGGAGGAATGACCTTCCGGTCATGCTACTGGCAGCGAAGGCTGCGCCGATCGCGGTTCCGCAGGTCTCGACGGCCGAATCGGGGGGCGTCCCGATGCCGACGCTAGAGTCCGAGCCGGCGCCCGCGGCACGCGACGCCAACCTCCCGGCCGTCGCCCCTGCATGACCCATCCCGATCTGCTCGAGAGCCTCGTCGTCGCGGAGCGCCGGAACCCGGGCCTTGCCGCGTGGCACGCGGCCATCGCCGCCGGATGGGCGTTCTTCGTGCCGCTCTCCCGAAGCGTCGAAGCAGCGTTCTTCATCGCGCTGATCGCGGTGACGGTGCTGCGTCTCGGGGTGGCTCGGCGCTGCTGGTGGGTCGCCATGTGCACGGTGCCCGGCCTCTGCCTCGTCGCCTGGGTGGTGCTGGTCGTGGCCGCGGGCCTCGCGACGCACGGCTTGGCCGACGCCGCCGCCTCGATCCCGTCGCGGCAGTTCATCGTGCCGCTGCTGCTGATTCCGGTGCTGCATCGCTGGCGCCTTCTGATCGCGGCGCTCGCGATCGGCGCGATCGCCGCTTCGGTGATCTGCCTCTCCGAATCGCTCGCGGTCCTGCTGCGAGGCGACAGCCTGCTCGAGCATCAGTTCCGACGCGGCTCGTTCGTGCTGCCGATCGCCCTGCTTGCGAGCGTCGCCATGCTTGGCGGACGAGGCCTGGCCCGACGCGCCATCGGCGCCGGATCGAGTCTGCTGGCATTCGGCGCGCTCGCCACGACCACCCAGCGATCGATGCTCGTCGCGGCGTTCGGCGGCCTCGCGGCGCTCGCGGCGATGCCGAGAGCCTCCACGCGCTTCCGTCTGGCGATCATCGCAGCGATGGCGACCGGGCTGCTCGCCATCGCCGCCGTCAGCCACTGGAGCGGCGCGGCAGCGGTGCGGTTCGAATCGCTTTGGGAAGGCAGCGGGCAGGAGAGCCGAGTCGAGTTGTGGAAGGTCACGCTCGAGCAGGTCCGCGAGCAGCCATGGTTCGGTCATGGGCTCCGGGCATGGCGATCGGCCATGGAAGGCGTCCGCGAGGCTTGTCCGAGTTGCCACCCGTCGCTGGCCATCCTCGATCGGCGGAAAGACCTGGTCTACAGCCACAACCTCGAGGTCGATCTGCTCTTCGAGAGCGGCGCGATTGGACTCGGTCTGCTCACGCTTGGCGCGGGGTGGGGCATCGCGGCCGCGTTTCGTCGCGCGTCGATCGAACCGATTGCGCCGCTCGCGCTTTCGTTCCTGATCGCGACCTTCGTCGGCGGCCAGTTCGACCATGCGCTGTCGCGGTCCATCCCCGCCGCGATCACGATGCTCCTCTTCACGGTTCTCCTGATTCCTCGCCCTGATCAGACGCAGTTCGACTGCGCCGCACTCGGGGTCGAGGACGACTGGGTCGATCGGGCGTTCGGACGATGACCCACGGTCTCACAAGCAAACCCGGCGTTCTGCCGGCCAAGGCTTCGTCGAGCCGCGGACTCGCGATCGTGGAGCCTCGGCTCGGACTCGGCCGAGGCCACTACGAGGAACTCGCCAAGGCAATCGTCGCGGGCTGGGGATCCTCGCGCGGACCAGTCTCGATCCATGCGTCTCCGTCGGCGGCATCGCTCGTCGAGGCGTGGGGCGACTCGGTCGCCAGGCTCGATCCGCTTCCGGCCTCGTCGATCCTCGCGGAGGCTCGCGTCTGCGCTGCCGCCGCGGCGTGCGGTGCACGCGTGCTCGTGATGACCGCGACCGGCAAGCATGCGCTTGCGCTGTCGATCGGTCCGGTCGAACGCGATCGGCTCGAGCAGATCGATCTGCTCTTCCACTGGCCGGTGCGGCGGGTCGCGGATCGACTGATGCATCGGGCTGCTCACGCCGTCCGCCGCCGGGCACGAGCCCTCGCGACGACGGAGACGATCGCCGAGGATCTTCGACGCCTCGGATGGGCTCGCGTGCGGCGCATCGACTATCCGGTGATCGCGCCGCCGCGTCCCGAAGCGGCGCCTTTCCGCCATGTGCTCATGGCGGGCGCCCTTCGCTTCAACAAGGGGCTCGCGGTGCTCGCCGAGCTCGTCGAGCGATGGAGCCGCGACGGCGAGACCAACCCCCTGCTGCTGCAGTCCTCGACGAAGTACGCCCATGGCCATGGACGCCGCGAGGCGCCGCTGCTTCGCCGCATCGAGGCTGCCGGGTACCCGCATCTTGCGGAGCAGGACGGCGGGCTCGATCGCGATCGCTATCTCGCCAACTTCCGCGGCGCGATCACGCTTGCCGCCTACGACCCGGCGACCTTCGCCGGACAGGTCAGCGGCGTCGCGCTCGATGCCCTGCTCAGCGGCTCGCCGATCGTCGCAAGCGAGGGCACCGAGCCCGCCGAACTGGTGCGGGAGTTCGGGGCCGGCGAAGCGGTTCCGTTCGGGGATGTCGAGGCGATCGATCAGGCGATCGCCGGCATCGTCGATCGCTGGCAGCACTTCAGCTCCCGAGCCCTCGCCGCGGCGGGAGCGATCTCGGAACGGCATCGGCCCGCGCGCCTTGCCGCGATCCTCGCCGACCCCGATTGAGGCATCCACGAGCTTCGTCCACCGAAGGTCGCACAACCTCCGGCGGTAGACTGCCCGGGTGAGTCCTGCGCCATGACCGCTCCCGCTTCGCAGCGTCGCCAAGGCGCCGCTTCCGAGGCTCCTCGCCTGGTCTTGAGGGCGGTGCTTCGGAGCCTTGGCGTCTTCCGTATCCGCGAACTCGAGCGACTCGATGCGGTGGTGATCTCGCCCGGTGGCGTCGGCTCGACGCTGTTGATCGATCAGCTCTCTCCGCACCTGCGGGTCAATTCCCGCGACGACGCCGACCATCTCAAGCATCTCCCCCGCCTTCCGGACGGCTTTCCGGACGAACTCAAGATCATCTTCATCCACGGCGAGGTGGACGACGTCGTGCACAGCATCCATCGACGAGGCTGGACCGCGCGGCACGGCTCGAAGCTGGGCAGCGTCACGAGCGTGCTCGCCGGAGGTGAAGCCCAGATCGAGGCGATGAGACGCGCGGTCGAGCGGCAGATCGAGTGGTTCACCAAGGCCGATCGACCGAATCTCCTGCGGCTGCGCTACGACGAACTGTGGAATCGGCTCGACGAGATCGCGGCGTTCCTCGACATCGACGCCGACCGCTTCCGAGCCGCATTCCCGCCGCGACAGCCACGGACCGACCGGGACGCTCATCCCGAGCCATCGGCCGCAGGAGCCGGAGCGTGAGCAGCGTGTTCATCCGGGTCGGCCGTGGGATCGGGATGGCCACGCCGATCTCGCCATGACGCTTCACCGCGAAGTCTGGTTCTCCTCCGAGGCCTTTCTGCAGCGGCGCGGGGGCGTCAGCCGCTGCTTCTGCGAGATCGCTCGCGCCATGGCCGAGTCCACCGATCTCGGCTGGCGGCCGACGATCCGCGGCGGCCTTCACGGCAACATCCTCCTCGGGGAGCTCGCTCGGGACGCGACCCCGGCCGGACCGATCGTCGACGGACGCGAGTTCAGGCTTCCCGGCTCCCTGCGGCGCCTCGCCTCGCGCTGGTCCGATCGTTCGATCGTGCGCGACGCGCGGCGGCGAGCCTCGCGCCTCGTGGTGCACGACACCGGCTACCACCTTGCCGCCTCGGGTGTGCTGACGGTGCCGGTCGTCATCACGGTGCACGATCTCATCAACGACGAGGATCCGGCCTACCGCAAGGAGCGGCCCGAGCTCCTGCGCCAGAAGGCCGCCGCCATCGCCCGCGCTGCAAGAGTCGTGGTCCCGTCGTTCGCGACCCGGGACGCGCTCGTGCGCGTGCATGGGACCGATGCATCGAAGATCGAGGTGATCCATCATGGATCGCGCATGCCTCGTCCAGACCAGCGCGATCCGGTCGGCGTGCCCTATGTGCTCCATGTCGGCAACCGAGGGCGGTACAAGGACTTCGCCACGCTGCTGCGGGCCTTCGCGATATTGCATCGCGGAGGCTTCGACGGCATCGTCGTCAACGTCGGCGGAGGATCGCTGCGCCGCGAGGAGCACGCGTTGATGCTTGAACTCGGGCTTCCGGCCGATTCGATCCGGGCCGTCGGCGCCGACGACGAGGCGCTCGCGACGCTCTACGCCCATGCCCGCGCGCTGGCGGTGCCTTCGCGCATCGAGGGATTCGGGATCCCGATCCTCGAGGCGATGTCGCTCGGATGCCCGGTCGCCTGCATGGACGCGCCCGGATGCGCCGAGGTCGCCGGCGACGCGGCGCCGCTTGCGCCGATCGGCGATGCCGAGACGCTGGCCGCGAACCTCGCGAGGCTGATCGATTCCTCGAAGGAGCGGACGGACCTCGTCGAACGCGGTCTCGAGCGCGCCGCCCGGTTCACCTGGAACGAGTCCGCCCGCAAACATGCCGCGTGCTACGAGCGGTGCCTCGGCTGAACGCGAGGCGATGCGCCATTCACCGCCGCGCGTCGGGGCGCAGCGTGCCGATGTAGGGCAGGTTGCGGTAGAGCCCGTCGAAATCGAGGCCGTACCCGACGACGAACTCGTCGGGAATCTCGAAGCCCACATGCTCGCACGGCACGTCGGCGGCGTCGGGACGGGGCTTCCGCAGCAGGACGACCGATCGCAACGAGGCGGGGCGCTGCCGCGCGATCTCCTCGCGCAGGAACCGGATCGTGCCGCCGGAGTCGAGGATGTCGTCGACGATCACGATGTGGCGACCCTCGAGTTCGGTCGGCAGGGGCAGCGTGAGCGTCGCGCCGCGGCTCTCCATCGCCTTGCCCGGATAGCTCGAGACGAGGGCAAGTTCGAGCCGCAGCTTCTGCGGAAGCCGTCGGACGAGGTCCGCGACGAAGAGCATGCTTCCGGTCATCACCGGCATGAGCACGATCCCGTCCGCGTCGGCCCCCGAGTCGGCGAGATCCTGTCGGAGGTTCGCCGCCAGTTCGTCGATTCGGGCCGCGATCCGCTCGGCGGAGAGAAGCACCTGCTCGATGTCGGCCTCGAGCGCCGAGCCGTCGAAGGCGTTCACGAACCGCCCCCGAGCTTCGCGAGCAGCCGCTCGCGGGCTTCCTTCGCGTCGGCCTGTCCGCCGCTCGCCTTCATGACGTGCCCGACGAGCCGCCCGATCGCCGCCTGCTTGCCGCTGCGGACGTCCTCCGCCGCCGCCGCGTTCGCGGCGATCGCCTCGTCGACCCAGCGGTCCATCGCCGCGTCGTCGCGCACCTTGACGAGCCCGCGCTCCGCGGCGAGTTCCGCCGCATCGCGATCGGCCTCGCAAAGCTCGCCGAAGAGAAGGTCCGCGCCTTGCGCATCGATCGAGCCTTCGCTGCGCATCTTGACGAGCTGGGCGACCCGCTTCGGCGCGATGCCGAGCTCGTGGATCGCGGCGCCTGCATCGTTCGCCCGCTTCGCGCCGGCGTTCAAGAGCATCTTCGCGGCGTCGTGGCCGGCCTCGCGGGCCGAGAGCCCCATGGCTTCGCCCTCGCGCTGGCAGTCCTCGAAGAAGCGGCAGAGATCGCGATCGCCGACGAGGACGTGGGCATCCTTCTCGGGAATGCCGAAGGCGTCCACGTAGCGGCTGCGGCGCGCGATCGGCAGTTCGGGCAGTTCGGCACGGATCGCCTCGAGCCATGCGTCGTCGATCGAGACCTCGACGAGATCGGGCTCGGGGAAGTAGCGGTAGTCGTGGGCATCCTCCTTCTCGCGCTGAAGGACCGTGACGAGCTTCTGATCATCCCAGCCGCGGGTCGTCTTCGCGCCGGGGCCCATGACCTTGCCGTCGGCAAGCCACGCCTCGGCCTGCCGCTTGGCCTCGTGCTCGATCGCGCCGCGGAGCGCGCGGAACGAGTTGAGGTTCTTGACCTCGACGACCGGCGTCCGGAACTCGCGCCCATCCTCGGTGTCGATGACGAGGTTGATGTTCGGCTCGAAGCGCATGTGGCCGCGCTGCATGACACCCTCGGTGACGCCGAGGAACCGGCAGAGGTTGCGAAGCTCCTGCGCGAAGGTCACGACGTCCTCCGCACAGGTGAAGTCGGGCGCCGTCACGATCTCGAGAAGCGGCGTGCCCGCGCGGTTGAGATCGACGAGCGAACCCTCGTAGCGATGCCCGCCGGGAAGCTCGTGCCCGAGCTTGCCGGTGTCCTCCTCGAGATGCGCCCGGATGATCCCGATCCGCACGGTGCCGCCGGCGGCGGACGGGATGTCCATCGCCCCGTCTCCGCAGAGCGGCAGGTCGTACTGGCTGATCTGGTAGCCCTTGGGCAGATCCGGATAGAAGTAGTTCTTCCGGTCCCAGCGGCTCGTGCGGGCGATCTCGCATCCGAGCGCGAGGCCGACCATCGCGGACATCTCGACCGCGCGGCGGTTCATGACCGGCAGCGCTCCCGGAAGCCCCGCGACGACCGGATCGACGAGCGTGTTGGGCTCGGCGTCCTGGAACTCCGGGCACGCCGGATTCGGCGCCCGGCTGAACATCTTCGAGCGGGTCGCGAGTTCGACGTGGATCTCGAGTCCCACGATCAACCGGGTCGCGCGGATGCGCGGCGTCGCAGTGGCGGTCATGGGTCGATCATACGACTGCAGGCCCGGGCGCTCGATCGAGCGGGAGCCCCGCCCGGGAGTTCGGCAGCTCGATCCAGCACTCCGGCAGCACCTCGCGGCCGATCGGCGGATCGAGCCACCACAATGTCGGCGCGACCACGCTGCCTTCGGTGGCGGCGAGACGTGCGCCCCACCAGCTGAAGGTGCTGTTGGCGATGATGTGGTGGTCGCATCGCGAGAGGAGGGCGAGATCCTCGAGCGGATCCTCGGGATGCTCCGCCGACGCGATCGAGACCGGCCCCGGAAACCGAAGCTGCTCGCGGCACCATGCCGGATCGTCGCTGACGACCACGAACTCGAGCGGGCCATGCAGATCGGTCAGTCGCGACGCCGCCCGGGCGTACCAGTCGGGCGAGAGGTGCACGATCGAGTCGACGAGGCGCTTCTTCAGGTAGTCGCCGCGCCGCACGTGGACGCCGACAAGCGGCAACCCGCTTCGTCGCGACTTGGTCCATCGTCGGACGTAGGACGTCTCGATCGGCAGCGAGATCTCCGCTCGGAGCGTCTCGATCTGCGGTGCCACGAATCGATCGGTGGCCAGCACTCCGGCGACGACCACGATCGCCCCCTCGCAGGCGTGAGGATCGTCGAGCAGCCTCGACACGTCGTCGGGGTCCCGAAGCACCAAGGCGCCAGGGAGTTCACCCGACCGCGCCGCCCGCTTCAGCGAAGCACGCGAGTAGCCGCGGCGTCGGTCGTCGCGGCGCGTCGTCTCCGCGGCGACGCGCTGGATGCGGACGAGATCCGGCGGACGATCGAATCGCGCCAGGGTGAATCGGCGGTCCTCGTCCGCGGCGAGCGACATGACCCATCGTCGAGCGGCCACGAACGCGCGGCGAAGCGGATTCTGGTCCGACCGCCGATAGCTGATCTCGATCGGCCGACCCGTCGCCGACGCCACCGCTCTCGCCGCCGCGAACTGGAAGAGCTGGTTGCCCACGCCGCCTGTTGCGGCGACGACGATCGGAGTCATCGATGGATCGTACTTCGGGCGCCGAGCCGCTCGAGGCTCGATCCGCACAGACCGGATCCCTGCGAAGATGACACGATGGCTCGACTTCGGATCCTCGCGCTCTCGACCCTGCTGCTCCCCGCCCCCGACGTCTCGGCTGCGTTTCCGCAAGCCGGAGAATCGGGATCGATGGCCACCCTCGCCATCCCCCGCCGCGACACGCCGATCACCGAACCGCTCGTCGCCCGATGCGACCTCGAGGATCTCGGCGACGCGTCGCTGCACCTGGTCCTCCTCGATCACGCCGGCAACGTGCTCGGCGAGACCGGCCCGGTCGCCGCCGGCGAGATCCGGCTCTGCGAGGCACTGCCGGCGATCGACGCCCTGGAGCGAGCCGCGTGGCTGCAGCCGGTCGTCGGCGGCGAGCCGGTCGGCTCGGCGTGGGTGATCGTGCCGATGCGCGACCGCCCAGCGCTTCGCACCGCGAGCGCGATGCGCCCCGACGGCGTCACGCCCTACACCCGCATCGTCGGCTGGGGCGATCAGGTGCTCGAACCCGCCCTCGACACGACGCGCGAGGCGGCGAAGTCGTGGGAGTCCGCGGCGATCCCGCTCGGCGGATTCCGCTGCTATCCCGAGCGGGACGTCGTCCTCGAGACCGATCGCGGCGAGATCGTCGTCGCGCTTCGGCCCGACGAGGCGCCCAACACCGCGTGGAACTTCCGAGACCTCGCCGGCGCCGGCTTCTACGACGGCACGATCCTGCACCGCATCGTGCCGCTTGATCGCGAAGGCCGGCCGTTCGTCATCCAGGGCGGCGATCCGACCGGCGAGGGCGAGGGCGGCCCCGGCTACACCATCCCCTTCGAGCCGACGCGGCTTCCGCACGACTTCGGCGTGATCTCGATGGCCCGCGACGACGATCCGGACTCCGCCGGCAGCCAGTGGTTCATCGGGCTGTCTCGTGATGGCACCGCGCGGCTCGACGGCCAATACGCCGCGTTCGGCGAAGTCGTCGAGGGCGCCGCGACGATCGTCGAACTCGCGAACGTCCGCATCGCCGATCCAGCGCGGGGGCGACCCGAGACGCCGCCGGTGGTGCATCGAGCCTTCCTGCGCCCGGCGCCGCCGCGCACGCCCGGGGAAGGCCGGCCCGATCGCCGCGTGGCGCCGGTCTCGGTGGTGCCGACCTCGCCCGCCGCGTCGGGCGATCCAGGGCGCTGAGCCGCGACGATCCAACGGCGCCGCGAGGTCGCCGAGGGAGCCGCGAGGCACGACGCGTCTTCTCGTGCGGCGGCCAATCGTCGCCCTTGCGGCCTCGGTGGACGCTTCTCGACGGCGCGGCGAGTTCGGATCGAAGCTGTTCCGAACTCCACGTGCGCCGATCGCCATCGAAGCGCCCGGCATTCCCTACGATGCGGTCATGTCCTATCCCACCGCCACCATCGTTACCGACCACGGCACCATCCGCGTCGAACTCTGGAACGACGTCGCGCCCGGTCACGTCGACAACTTCCTGAAGCTCGCCGAGAGCGGCTTCTACGACAACCTCTCCTTCCACCGCATCATTCCCGGCTTCGTCATCCAGGGCGGCTGCCCGCGCGGCGACGGCACGGGCGGACCCGGCTGGAAGGTGAACGCCGAGTTCAACGATCGCAAGCACGAGGAAGGCGTCCTCTCGATGGCCCGTTCGGCGCATCCGGACTCCGCCGGCAGCCAGTTCTTCGTCTGCCTCGGCCGCGACCACTGCCAGCATCTCGACGGCCAGTACACCGCCTTCGGCAAGGTGATCGAGGGGATCGAAGCGGTCCGGTCGATCGCCGCGACGCCGGCGGATCCGCACAGCGGACGCCCCAAGACGCTGCCTCGCATGACGAAGGTCACCCGCGACGCGGCGAGTTGAGCGTTCCGCGGCCGGCCGTTCGCCTCGCGAATCGCCGCGCTACTTGAGGCCTTCCGGCGGGATCGGTCCGCCCTGGCAGCAGGGATCGATGTTCGTTCCGCAGACGCGGCACTGGCCGTGTCCGTGGACGACGACGATCTCGAGCGGGTGGCCGCACGCCGGGCAGCGACCGTTGCGAAGCGGCGGCGAGCCCGTGGCCGCGTCGCGGCACGGCGAGGATGTCGGCGTCGCTTCGGATGCACGCGAATCGCCGTCGCCCCTCTCGACGGGACCGCGTTTCGCTCGCTCGCTCACGGCGAGATGCCCCGGCCTTCCCGCGGAGCCGTGAACGAACTCGGCAGCAGGAAGCGCCGCGAGCCCTCTTCGATCACCAGCCCGCTCAGCCGGATGATTCTCGGCGTCTCCGGACGCGCCGCGAACGCCTCGAGCCGCTCGAGTTCGCGGCAGGGAAGCAGTTCGTACTGCGGGTCGCGGGCGCCGGTGCCGTCGGCTTCGGGCACGAAGAGCATCGTGCCGGTGACGACGTCGCGACGCAGATGCCCGCGGCGCCGGTGGATCCGTCGCTCCTTCACCTCGACGACCGCCGCGTCGGGGCGATCGATCGCGACGCTGCGCGGCGCGCGGCCGACCTGCGCCTCGAGTTCAGCTTCAAGCCGCGTGGCAAGATCGTCCCCTTCGAGGAAGTCGTCGCCGAAGGGATCGGTCGCCGCGGGCGGCGTCGCCGGTGGTGTCGCGGGCGCCTTGGCCGGCTCGGTCTCTGGTTCGGGTGACGGCTCGAGTCGGTTGAGTCCGCTCGCAAGCAGGTAGTTGCGGCCTCGATGGGCGTAGACGCGACCGAAGATCTCGAACTCGATCGGCGTGGCCTCGTCGGAGGCCTCGACACTCGCGGCGAAGACCTCGGCGAGATCCGCCCGCACCTCGCCGGGCAGGATCACGAGCACGCGTCCGAGTCCGGCTTCCGAGACCCGCGGGCGGAAGAGCCAGACGGAGTCGTCCTGATCGAAGTCGATCGTGCCGACGGCCCCTTGCAGGACGACGCCTTCCGGAAGAAGCGGCACCCGGCCCGCGCGAGCCAACTTGACCCCCTGCGGCCCCGCCGGCCCCGCCGGAGGAGGCGCCGACTGGAGCCTCGCCGACGCGATCGGGGTGCACAGCATTGCCACGACAGCACCAAGCATCGACGCGGAGCGGAATCGGAGCAGGGCTGGCGGCACGCGGCGAGTCTACGACAGCCTTGTCGCCCGCGGGCGATGGTCGGAACGAGGAGCGAGGTCCCCGGCCGCGCGAAACCCTCAAGGCCAATCGCGGAACCGCCCGATTTCGCGGCAATGCGATCGCTCATCCTGTTGGCCGGAACCGCCCTGCTCGCCGCCGGCTGCGCCGGGCCGCGTCTCACCTACGACTCGGCGCCGGCGGCACGTCCCGAGGCTGGCGTCCGCACGCTCGCGGCGGGCTCGGCGAACGTCGTGGTGATCGCTCCCTTCGAGGACCCGCCCTCGAACGCCTTGGGCTGGACCGGGCTCGGCACCGCGATGAGCGACACGATGGTGAGGAGCCTCCGCAACGATGCCCGGGTCGATGTTCGGGTGCTCGCGTCGGCGCCGGCGGGCAGCCGCGACGCGAAGGCCGCGAGCGTCCTCGCTTCGCATCCCGACGCGGACTACCTCGTGCTTGGTCGCGTGACGGACTTCCATCACGTCAAGGAGATCGCCGAGGGAAGCCTGCGTCGCCTCGGCCTCTTCGGCAAGCGCAACGAGGCGTTCGCGGCGGTCGAACTCGAGGTGATCCGACTCGACACCGGCGAACTCGCGCGGCAGGACCATCTCTACGGCACCGCGGAGGTGCCGTCGGATCTCTCCTTCCCCGAGGGCTACTCGGACCTCTCGCCCCGCAGCTACCTCTTCTGGTCGACGCCGCTCGGGCGTGCGTCGCGGGAAGCCCTCGACGAGGCGATCGTGGCGGTCGAGACGCTGCCGAGCACGCAATCGCTGCGGCTCGAGGTGGTCGCGACGCTCTCGCCCCGCGAGGTCCGCATCGCCGGCGGCCGCCGCGCCGGACTGGTCGAGGGCGATCGCCTGCGATTGGTGGCGCCGGACTCGTCGCCGATCACCGATCCCGCGACCGGCCGACCGATCGAGGTCCGGATCCTTTCGCTCGGCCGCGACGATTCGGTGGCGTACCTCTCCGGCGAACCGCCCCGCAGCGTGTCGCTCGTCGGTTGCCGCGTGGTGCCGGCGGATTCGCGAAGGACCGCCAGCGCCGTGGAGTGACCGCCGCTTCTCCCGCCGATTCGGACGAATCGTTGACGAGGGCGATGGGGATCTGCGATGATCCCCACCCACTCGGCCGAGTACCCAAGTGGCCTAAGGGGACGGATTGCAAATCCGTTATTCGTGGGTTCGAATCCCACCTCGGCCTTTGACCCCCAGCCCTCGGAGACGACGAAGCCCCGACCGCTCGGGGCTTCTTCATGCGCCTCGGGATGATGGTCCTGAAGGGCAAGGCATGGATCGGGGGCTCGACTTCGAGCCCTCGATCCCGACCGTCCGACTTCGAGCCGGATCAGTTCCAGGCGCCGAGCAGGATCGCCAGATCCGCCCCGGTCACCGTGCCGTCGCCGTCGAGATCCGCGGGTCCGTCGCCGCCCCACGCCGAGAGCAGGATCGCCAGGTCCGCGCCGTTGACGACGCCGTCGCCGTTGAGGTCGGCGGGGTTAGAGGACGGCGGATCGAACCCGATGACCAGCTTCGGCCGCCACGCCGCGATCGACTCCTTCGCCTCGAAGCGGCGGACCTGCTGCGGCGTCTGCTCGTTGCCGATCACGGTCCATCCGAAGTTCGACGCCGGATCGTCGAGCCAGGCCTGCACGTCGGCGACGAGCGCGGGCGTCGAGTTCCAGGTGTAGAAGCCGATGCCGCCGACGGTCGCGGTGGCGCTTGCAGCGGAGACGAACTCTCCGCCCGGCGTCGCCCAAGAGACGTCTGGATAGAAGCGAAGCGTCCACGTCGCATCACCCGGCGTCGCCGGCGCGCCGCCGCCGCCGAAGGCGACCGACGTGCCCTCGCCCCAATCCGCGAGCGTTCGATGCAACTTGATCTGCTGCGCAGGGCTTCCCGATGGCACCTTGCTGCAGCGAAGGGTGAGCGACACGGAGGTGATGGTGCTGCCCGCGGGAATGTCCGCGAGATCGAAGGCGATCAGTCCGCGCCGCAGGGTCTGCCCACCGTTGCTGCCGACGCGGCCGCTGTAGAAGGAGAACCCGGCCCCCGCACTGAGGGCGAAGCTCGCGTCCTCGATCAGCGTGTTGTCCTTGACCGTCGTCAGTTCGACGCTGTCGGCAAGGCATCCGAACGCGACGGCAAGAGACGCGAAGGCAGCGGACGCGAGGTGGCGGCGGTTCATCATGGCTCCAAGTGTGGCGCGAAGGCGGGCGGTTTCCATCGGGGACCGTCCGCTTCCGCCGAGATCGGGGGTGCGGATTCGTCCGAAGGCCGCCCGAGCGTCGCCCCACCATCGACTCGAGGGCCAGATCGGGGCGGATCGAGACCTCACGCCCCCGTCCACTGCCCGAGCAGGATCGCCAGATCCGCCCCGTTGACCACGCCATCGCCGGTGAGATCGGCACTGCCCGGGCTTCCCCACTGCCCGAGGAGCATCGCGAGATCCGCGCCGTTCACGAAGCCGTCGCCATTGAGATCCGCCGGATTGCCGGACGCCTCGACCGAGATCGACAGTTCGACCGCGAGCGCGGAAAAGCCCTCGCCCGGGATGTTCTCGTCGGAGACCTCGATCTCGATCGTGCCGGACCAGCCCGAAGAGCCGAGTGCCGAGCCGTCGACCGCAAGCACGAGTTCACCCGGCGAGGCGGCGATCGCCTCGGGAAGCGACGCGATCGAGACCGCGCCTTCGACGCCGTAGACCGCATCCACCTCGAGCAGGCTCTGAAGCGGCGAGTAGCCGAGGTTGTGGATCGGAATCGCGATCGTCGAGACGCCGCTGGCCGCGACCTCGACCGACAGCGCGATCTCCGTGATCGGCTTCTTCGCCGACAGCGACGGACGCGACGGCGCGACGACCTCGGCGACGGCCTGCAGCGGGAACACCGCGTTGGCGACCTCGCCTGAAGCCCTCGCCTCGACGAGCACCTCGATCTCGCCCGCGGCCGTGGTGTCGAGCCAGACCTCCGCCGCGGCGATGCCCGGAGCGAGCGGCGCGAAGACCGTTTCCGAACCCGTCGCACCGTCGACCGCGACCACCTCGACCTCGATCGGGAGGCTCGCGAAGGCGGTGTCGGCGGGCGCGTTGTTCGAGACCCGCACCTCGATCGCCAGCGGCGTCCCTCGGATCACGCGACCGAGCGCATCGTCGAGGCTCGCCACGAGGACACCCGGCAGCCGCAGATCGGTCGCCACCGGCAGATGGTCGCTTGCGTCGAAGAGCGCATCGGCGAGGGCGTTCGAGCGGGCGATCTCGCCGGGGAAGTACGCGTTGTTGCCGTCGTTGATCGCGACGTCGAAATGGTTCCCGTCGTTGCCGACGCTGCGATAGGTGCCGGCGATCAGGTCGAGCCCGTCGCCGTCGGAAAGCGCCGGCGACAGAAGCTGGAAGTCGAAGCGGTCGTCCATCGCGCCGCCGACGAGCCCGCCGCCCGAAACATCCCGCGGCGACTGCGTGTGCTTGAGGGCGTTGCCGCCGCCCGACCACGATCCCGAACCGAGCGGATCGGCGACCGCTCCGGCGCCGGGCGCGAGCAGCGCCGCGTAGCCCTCCTCGTTGTTGGAGTAGAAGTTGAAGTCGCCAAGCAGCACGACGCGAGAGCCGGCGGGCAGCGTCTGGATGTCGCCGCGAAGCGCCTGCGCTCCCGCAAGGCGATCGGCGCGGCTCGCGGCATCGTTGCTCGCCTTGAGATGCGTTCCGTAGATCCAGAGCGTGCCGATCGACTCGGGATACCCCACGAGCCGCATCTGCCAGCGGTCGCTGTTGCGGCCGGCACCGGTCGCGATGTCGCGATGGCCCGACGGCACCTCCGCGAGCAGATCGCTGCGATAGAAGAGCGCTTGGGCGCCTCCCGATCCATCCTCGGAGGGCGAGGAGGTGTAGGTCGCGCGGACGTACGAGAACCCCGCTGCCGCGGCGCCTGCGACGAGAGCCTCGACCTCCGCGAGCGAACCCGACGTGACCTCCTGAAAGACCATCGCCGCGGGCGCGACCGCGAAGCCCGGGCGGTCATCCTCGGCGAGCGTCGCGAGCACTTCTTCGATGGCCACGGGATCGCCGTTGAGCCGCGCGAGGTTCCAGTTGACCACGCGGACCTGCGCCGCGGCCGTCGAGGCGATCGCCGCCGAGAGACCGCTCGCGGCGACGATCACCCGCCATCGCCGCCAGGAGCGTTGCTGTCGTTGATCGGGCTCCGCCAAGGCGTGGATCCTCTCTCTTCGGGTCCTGCTCGAGCACACCTGCACCGGCAGGACCACGACCGATCGGCCGAGTTCGCCCGAGACGGAGTCCGGTCTCGCGATCGCACGATCGCGGACCTTCCGTCATCGAACGCTGCTCGCCAAAGACCGGTTCGAGGATAGATCGAGGTGCGGCGGAGACCAGTCGCCCCCGGAGATCCCACCCAAAGTCGACGGGATTCCGCGGCTCGCGGCGTCCGACTTCCTGGTCATGCGGCGGCAGGCGGCCAGCCATCGCGTCCGCGAGACCGCAGGCCAAGCGCACGTGCAAGGTGCTCCATGCGACGGTTCTCGGAACGTGCGATCGATCGTCCCCAAGGTCCGAGCCGCGGCGAGTCGCTCGAGGGCTTGGGCTCGCAGCCGACGAGGCGAAGCGTGCTCGGGGCACCGATGCGTTCGACGCCCGGCGGCGAATCCGCCGCGCCGCGACTCCATGCGGCACCGCCACCTTCACGTTCGAAGGACTTCGTGTTCGTCCGAACTTCGACGAGTCCCGGCTGCGAGCGGCGATTGCCACGATTCATGCGTTCCCTCCGTGAGTCGCCTCGCCGAGTCCCGCTCGACGGATCGGGGAGGGCGTGTCCGTGCCCGCCACCTCAACCGTCCGATTCATGGCGAACGCAGGCGTTGGGGAACTCGCCGCATCGAGGCTCGCTTCAGCCCGCGGAACGTCGCCAGTCGGCGACCCGCGATCGCCTGCCCACGGCCTCGTGACACGACCGGGGCGTGCACCCCACGTCGACGGCATGGCGATTGCACATACTCCCTTCATGAGACTCGATCGATTCACCACCCTTGCTCAGGAGGCGATCGCCTCCGCCCAGTCCTCCGCGAACACCGCCGGCCACGGCGAGGTTTCGCCGCTGCATCTGCTTGCCGCGATGCTGCAGGAACGGCAGTCCGTCGCCGCCTCGATCCTCTCGAAGGCAGGCGTCGATCCCGCCCGCGTCCTGCAGGTCGCCGAGACCGAACTTCGCCGCCTGCCGACCGTGCAGGGCTCGTCCCCGCAGGGCGGCCAGAACCTGATGGGCGTCCTCGCCGCCGCCGAGAAGGAGGCGACGAAGCTCAAGGACGGCTACATCTCGAGCGAGCATCTGCTGCTCGCGCTCTCGGACGTGCCGGGCCCCGGCCGCGAGGTGCTCTCCGCCGTCGGCGCCGATCGCAAGCGGCTGCTCGCGGCGATCGAGCAGATCCGCAAGGCCTCGGGCGTCGCGAACGTCAACGACCCCGGTGCCGAGGGCAGCTTCGAGGCCCTCAAGAAGTACGCGATCGACCTCAACGAGCGGGCCGCCGCCGGCAAGATCGATCCGGTCATCGGTCGCGACGAGGAGATCCGCCGCTGCATGCAGGTGCTCTCGCGGCGCACGAAGAACAACCCCGTGCTGATCGGCGAGCCCGGCGTGGGCAAGACCGCGATCGCCGA
Organism: uncultured Isosphaeraceae bacterium; assembly: GCA_964614695.1. Lineage (GTDB taxonomy): Bacteria > Planctomycetota > Phycisphaerae > Phycisphaerales > SM1A02 > VGXO01. The sequence continues at coordinate 31,129 of CAZTMB010000019.1, forward strand.
AGGGCTTGCGATCCGCATCGTGAACGGCGACTGCCCGGACTCGATGAAGGAGGCGCGCATCGTCGCCCTCGACGTCGGTCAGCTGCTTGCGGGTGCCAAGTACCGCGGCGAGTTCGAGGAGCGCCTGAAGGCGGTCCTCCGCGAAGTCGCCTCGAGCGACGGCCGGGTGATCCTCTTCATCGACGAGCTGCACACGATCGTCGGCGCTGGTCAGGCCGAAGGGGCCGTGAGCGCCGGCAACCTGCTCAAGCCGGCGCTCGCTCGCGGCGAACTGCGCTGCATCGGCGCGACGACGCTCGACGAGTACCGCAAGCACATCGAGAAGGACCCCGCCTTCGAGCGGCGCTTCCAGCCGGTCTACGTCGGCGAGCCGTCGGTCGAGGACACGATCGCGATCCTCCGCGGGCTCAAGAACCGCTACGAGGCGCATCACGGCGTGAGGATCCAGGACGGCGCGATCATCACCGCCGCGACCTTGGGCCACCGCTACATCGCCGACCGCTTCCTGCCCGACAAGGCGATCGATCTGCTCGACGAGGCGGCATCGCGGCTTCGCATCGAGAACGATTCGATGCCCACCGAACTCGACGAGCTCCGTCGCAAGGTGATGCAGCTCGAGATCGAGCGTGAAGCCCTCAAGCTCGAGAACGACGAGAAGAGCCGCAAGGCCCTCGCCGCGGTCGAGGCGGAACTCGCCTCGCAGCAGGAGAAGTTCAACGCCCTCGACGCCCGGTGGAAGGTCGAGAAGGGCGAGCTTGACGACATCAAGAAGCTCCGCGAGCAGATCGATCAGAAGGAGATCGAGCTCGAGCAGGCGAAGCGGCGCGGCGACTTCGAGGCCGCTTCGAGAATCCAGTACGGAGACCTCCGCGATCTCGAGAAGAAGCTCGTCGACTCCGAGGCGGCGCTTGCCAAGCGACAGGCCGCCGGCGGTGCCATGGTCAAGGAGGAGGTCGATCCCGAGCAGATCGCCGCGGTCGTCAGCAAGTGGACGGGCATTCCCGTCAGCAAGCTCGTCGAGACCGAGCGCGAGAAGCTCCTGCACATGGAGGACGACCTCCGAAAGCGCGTGGTCGGCCAGCCCGAGGCGGTCGAGGCGGTCTCCGAAGCGGTGCGCCGCAGCCGCGCGGGCCTCGGCGAGGCGCATCGGCCGATCGGCAGCTTCCTCTTCCTCGGCCCTACCGGCGTCGGCAAGACCGAACTCTGCAAGGCCTTGGCCGAGTTCCTCTTCGACACCGAGGAGGCGATGGTCCGCATCGACATGAGCGAGTTCATGGAGCAGCATGCGGTGGCGCGGCTCATCGGCGCGCCTCCCGGCTACGTGGGCTACGAGGAGGGCGGGCGCCTCACCGAGGCCGTCCGTCGACGCCCCTACTGCGTCATCCTCTTCGACGAGATGGAGAAGGCCCACCCCGACGTCAGCAACGTGCTGCTTCAGGTCCTCGACGACGGCCGGCTCACCGACGGCCAGGGCCGCACGGTCGACTTCTCGAACGCGATCATCGTGATGACGAGCAACATCGGCTCGTCGGCGATCCTCGAGATGACCGAGCAGGGCGCGATCGATGCGGAGATCGAGGCGCACGTCAAGACACTGCTCAAGAAGCACCTGCGCCCCGAGCTCATCAACCGCATCGACGAGACGGTGATCTTCCATCAGCTCGGACGCGAGCAGCTCGCGGGGATCGTCGAGATCCAGGCGAAGCTCCTCGCCAAGCGGCTCGCCGCGCGGGGCATGCACCTTGAGCTGAGCGCCGCGGCCAAGGTCGCGCTTGCCGACGAGGGCTACGACCCGCAGTTCGGGGCGAGGCCCCTCAAGCGGGTCTTCCAGCA
>CAZTMB010000020.1:0-16939 GCA_964614695.1 uncultured Isosphaeraceae bacterium
AAGTCGCTCGAGGGCAAGCCCGCCCCGAAGCTTGAGACCGACGCCTGGATCGGAGAGGCGATCGATCTCGCAGACACGAAGGGCAAGGTGGTCGTCGTCGACTTCTGGGCGACCTGGTGCGGCCCCTGCATGCGGGCGATTCCCGAGAACGTCGAACTGGTCGCCAAGCACGGCCCCGACGCCGGAGGCGATCTCGTCTTCATCGGCGTGCACGACTCGAACTCGGGCTGGGACAAGGCCGCCGACGTCGTGCGCGACCGCAAGATCAACTATCCGGTCACCGTCGACCGCAGCGGCGGGCCGAGCGCGAAGAACTACAAGCTGCAGTTCTGGCCGACCTACGTGGTGATCGATCGCGAGGGCATCGTCCGCGCCGCGGGTCTGATCCCGTCGCACGTGAAGGACGTCGTCGAGATGCTGCTCGCGGAAGCGGCTCCCGCGGGAAGCGCGTCCGGAGGCCTTGCGGAGGAACTCTTCCTCGGCGCTCGCGATCGCCCCGAGCCGCTCAAGCAGCGTGAAGGCAAGTCGATGCCGGCCCTCTCCGTCGCAGCCTGGTCGAACGATCCGATCGAGACGGCCTCGCTCGAGGGATCGCCGGTCGTGATCCACTTCACCCGTCCCGGCGGTTCGCTTGCGGCGGCGGAACTCGCCGCGATCACCGAACTCCGCAGCCGCTTCGCCGATCAGGGTGTCGTCTTCCTCGGTGTCTGCGATGCACGCGGCGACTTCGAAGCCATGCAGGCCGCAGCACGATCCGCGGCCGGATCGCTTCGCCGCGAGCCTGCGGAAGGCGAGTCGTCCGCCGAGATCACGGCCCTCGACTTCGCGCACGACGCCGCCGGCGAGGATGGCGATGCGGGCGGGGCCGCGCGGCGCGGCGCCACCATGCGGGCCTTCGGCATCGAGTACCTGCCGGTGACCGTCGTCGTCGATCGCAACGGGCTCGTCCGAGCCGCCGGTGTGAAGTCCTCCGCCATCGCCCCGCTGCTCGAGACCGTGCTCGCCGAAACCGCCGACTGAACACTCCCTCGGATCACGTCTCCATGTCCGATCACGCGCCGTCCCCCCTGTCCGCCGAAGTCGAGCGACGCTCTCCCTTCGTCGAGCACATCTGCCGCGAGGTCGCCCGAACGGTCGTCGGGCAGGAGACCGTGGTCGAGCGCGTGCTCATCGCGCTCCTGACCGGCGGACATCTCCTGCTCGAAGGGGTGCCGGGCATCGCGAAGACGCTGCTGGTGCAGTCGGTCGCGAAGTCGATCGACCTTGCCTTCGCTCGCGTGCAGTTCACGATCGACCTGCTCCCGAGCGACATCGTCGGCAGCGAGATCCTCGAGCAGCGGACCGGCGAGTTCCGCATCCACAAGGGCCCGATCTTCACGAACCTGCTGCTCGCCGACGAGATCAACCGCGCCTCGCCGAAGGTGCAGTCGGCGCTCCTCGAGGCGATGCAGGAACGCCGCGTCTCGATCGGTGACACGACGCACGACCTCCCCGCGCCCTTCCTCGTGATCGCCACGCAGAACCCCGTCGAACAGGCGGGCACCTTCGAACTGCCCGAAGCGCAGCTCGACCGCTTCCTGCTTCGGCATCGGCTCACCTATCCCTCGCCCGCCGACGAGGCGGAGGTCGTCCGTCGCAGCCTCGCCCTGCGGCTCAAGCGGCAAGGCGAGGGCGCCGTGCCCATGACCGCCTTCGATGCGATCGACGGCTCACGGCGCCTGCACGTCGGCGACCTCACCAAGGCGATGGGCGAGGTGCAGTCGGTCCACGTGAGCGACGTCTTCGTCCGCGACTGCGTCGAGCTCGTGAACCTCACCCGAAGCCATCGCGAGATCGAGCTCGGCTGCAGCCCTCGCGCGGCGATCGCCCTCGTGCACGCCTCGCGAGCGCGGGCGTGGATCCACGGACGGGACTTCGCGATCCCCGAGGATCTCTTCGCCCTCGCCGAGGACGTCATGCTCCATCGCATGCGCCTCTCCTACGAAGCGCTCGCCGAGGGCCGCACCTCCGAGCAGGTCCTCGCCGAACTGCTCGACACCCTCGCCTGACCCCACGTGCCGCTCTCGATCACCGAGCGAACGCCGATCGACCATGCCGCGACACCTCCGCGCGGCGGCGATCTCGACCTTCCGCCGCCGGAACAGCTTGCCCGCGGCGACTTCGAGATGGTCGTCCGGCGGCTCGCCGACGACCTCGCCTTCGGCAGCGACGCGTCGCGCCTGATCGGCGGCGGCATCGAGTACGCGGGCTCGCGGCCCTACGTCCCGGGCGACTCGGTCCGATCGATCGACTGGAAGCGCACCGCCCGCACGGGAGTCGCGCACGTCCGCGAGTACGAGGCGCTCAAGCGAACGACCGTCCATCTGGTGATCGACACGAGCGCGTCGATGGCGGTGCGATCGACCCGCCGAAGCAAGCACGACCTCGCCATCTGGATCGCCTCGGCGGTGGGACTGCTCGCGCTGCGGCGGCTGAGCCCCGTCGCGGTCGTCGGAGGAGGCGAGCGGGCGGTGCCCTCGCACGGGACGCTCTCTCGCGGCGATCTGCACTCGGCGATCGAGCCGCTGCGGACCCACGCCTTCGACGAGCGCACCACGCTTGCGGAGCGGCTCGACCTCGCCGTCGCTCGGGCCGAGCGATCGAGCGTGTTCATCGTGCTGAGCGACCTTCACGATCCCGGATGCCTCGCCTCGATCCGGCGGGCCTGCCGCGGCCACGACGGCGCGGTCGTCCATCTCGTCGATCCCGCCGAGGCGTCGCCGCTCCGGGCAGGCTTCGTGCGGGCCCGCGAAGCCGAGACCGGCCGCGGCTTTGTCGCGAGCGGCCGGCAGACGCTGCTGGGGCTCGAGGCGCTGCGCGGAGATCTGCTTCGCTCGGGCGCGGACGTGCTGCGCCTGGTGACGGATCGTCCGTTCATCCCGCCGCTGCGACACTTCCTCGCCGCTCGCGGCGCCAGTCGGAGGGGCCGCGGATGATCGATTCCGCCGCGATCCTGCTCGCCGCCTGCCTCGTTGCGCCAGGCGAAGTCGCCTCGGATCCGCCGACGCGCGTCGCCCGCGGAACGATCGCCGCCTTCGAGGTCGAACACCCCGCGGGTCCGCTGCGAGCCAAGGCGCTTCGCGACGGCGCGAGCCCGGTTCTCGTCAGGGTCAACCCGCTCGGCGGGTCGCGTCATCTCGTCGAGTGCTTCGGCGTCGTCGAGGGCGAGTTCGACCTCGTGCCGCTGCTCGAGCAGGCCGACGGGCGTCCGCCGACGGACCTCGAACCGATCCGCGTCGAGGTCTTCACGCAGTTGCCGCCGAATCCCGGGACGGATCTTTACGGGCTTCCCGAACCGAGCCTCGCCCTCGAGGGCGGCTATCGACTGCTGCTCGCCGCGGTTGCCCTCGCGTGGATCGCGGTGCCGGCCGTCGCGATCGTGCGGCGCCGACTCCGGCGGGTCGAAGCTGCGCCGATCGCTCCCGAACCTCGCGAGCCCACCGCGATCGAGCGCGTGCAGGCGATCCTCGACGAAGCCCGACGGACCCCGCTCGACCTCGAACAGCGAGGTCGCCTCGAACTGCTGCTCCTGAAGGCGCTTCGCGAGGCGGCCGGCACCCGCGGCTCGCTGGCCGAGTCGATCGCGATGTTGCGTCGCGATCCGCACGCGGCGCCCGTCGTCCTCGAGGTCGAACGGTGGCTGCACGCGGCGGGCGGCGAGGCGCGGCGCGGCGAGGCGCTCGCAAGACTCGAGGAGGCCGCCTCGTCGGCGCGCCCGAGCGAAGGAGTCGCCTCGTGACCTTCACCCATCCCTGGCTGCTCCTTCTGATCGCGGTGCCGGTGGTGCTTGTGTGGTCGGCGATCGCCCGGCGGCCGGGGCTGGTCGTTCCGTTCGATCACGCGCCGCCCCGCGAACGGCGCGCGCTGCAGGCGGTGCTCGGCGCCTTCGATCTCGTGCCCCTCGCCCTGCTCGCGGTCGCGATCGTGGTCCTCGCCGGCCCGCAGACGCTGCAGCAGCCCCGCCGCGAACGGTCGCTCACCAACATTCAGATCTGCCTCGACGTCTCGGGCAGCATGACCGGCCGCAACTACGAGCTGGCCGCGAAGGCGATCGAGGACTTCACCCTCGCCCGCGAAGGCGATGCGTTCGGATTGACGCTCTTCGGCGTCGAGCAGATCCGGTGGATGCCCCTCACCAAGGACCTCCAGGCGATCCGCGATGCCTTGCCCTTCGCCGATCCCCGCAACCAGCCCTCGCACATGGGCGGCACGATGATCGGCGCGGCGCTGCGCTTCTGCCGCCGCAACATGCTCGCCGAGACCGACTCGGGCGATCGGATGATCGTGCTCGTCTCCGACGGCTTCAGCGCCGACCTCGGCGGCGGCGAGGCGTTCGCCATCGGCGAGGAGCTCGCCGCCGACGGGATCGTCGTCTACCACGTGCACATCGACGACACCGACGTGCCCGGGGACGTGGAGGATCTCGTCGAGACGACCGGCGGCGAAGCGTTCGCCGCCAGCGACTCCGGCCGTCTCGACGCGATCTTCAGACACATCGATCGCATGAAGCCCGCCCGCTTCGAGCCCGCGGGCACGGTGCCGCTCGACGAGTTCCGCCCCTTCGCGATCGCCGCGCTCGTGCTCCTCGGGCTCCACGGCGTCGGACTCTGCTTCGCGAGGTACACGCCATGGTGAACCTCGAAGCCGATGCGTTGGCGCTGCCGCTCCTGGTCGGCCTCGCGGCCGCGGCGATCGTCGCGGTCGCGGAATGGCGGCACGCCGCGCGGGTCCGTCGCGTCGCGCGGCTGGCGTTCGGTCCCGAGGCGCATCCCGCCGCCTGGGCCCGTCTGGCTCCGTCGATCCGCATCGCCGGTGCCTTGCTCGCGACCTTCGGCGCGATGGTGCTTCTTCGCTTCGATCCGATCGAGACCGAGGTCGAGCCGAATCCCCGCGCGGCGCGGCAGCTTCTCGTCGTCCTCGACGTCAGCCCGAGCATGAACCTCTCGGACGCCGGGCCGGGCAACGAGAAGCGGATGCGCGGCGTGTGGGCCGGCGAGGTGTTGCGCGGCATCCTCGATCGGCTCGACATGCAGGACACCCGCGTCAGCCTCATCGCCTGCTACACGAAGGCGGTGCCGATGCTCCGCGACTCGAGCGACAAGGAGCTCGTCGCGAACCTCATGGACGGCCTTCCGCTCTACACCGCGTTCACCGCGGGCGAGACCGACCTGCAGTCGGGAATCGACGCGGCCTACGAGATGGCGAAGGGCTGGGCGCGGCGATCGACGACGCTCGTCGTCATCACCGACGGCGACCTCTCGGCGCCGCTTTCGCCGGGACCGCGGCCTGCTTCGATCGCCGACGCGATCGTGATCGGCGTCGGCGACCCGAATCGCCCGACGCAGATCGCCGGGCACGCTTCGCGGCAGGACCAATGGGTCCTCAAGTCGCTGGCCGCGAAGCTCGGCGGGCACTACCACGAGGGCAACTCCCGCCACCTGCCACGCGAGGTGCTCGAGAGCCTCACGATGATCGCACCGCGGATCTCCGACGCGGTCGGCACGCGCGAGCTCGGAATCGTCTCGCTCGTCGCAGGCTCCGCGATGCTCGGACTGATCGGGCCGCTGCTCCTTCGCTTCGGTGCGCCGGGCTCGCCGGCGTCGAGACCCGCCGCGGACGAACTGCGGGGAGGGAGCGTGTCCTCCCTCGCGTCGACCGGAGGCCGCGCATGAGCGTTTCGACCTTCACCCAACGGCTCTTCTGGACCGCGTGGGCGCTCGTGCCCGTCGCGGTGCTCGCGTGGCACTTCGGGCCGGGGCAGCAGGCGTTGCGGCGCGACCAAGCGGCGGAGATCGTCGCCGCCGCCTCGGCGCTTGAAGCCGAGGCGATTCGCCTTCAGGAGATCGCGTACGCGGCGCACCTCGAGGCGATCGAGGCCCGCGCCGCCGCCTTCGCGCAGGAGAGTCCCTCGCTCCGCGCCGAAGCGGTTGAAGCCGGCATCCGCGAGGACGCCGCGTCGGAGGCCGCGGAGTCGGCGTGGTCCGCCACCGCGGCCGCGCTCGACGAGGCGGTCGCGCTGCTCGAGGGCGATTCGGGATCGCGAGCGATCTCCGACTCCGAGCGCACCGTCCGGTCGGAGATCCGGCTCGCGCGGGCTCGTGCCCTCGTCCGGGCCGGCGAGATCGGACGGGGCGCGAACGACCTCGAGGACCTGCTGCTTCAGCTCGGAGAGGAAGGCGTCGGCGAAGGCGAACTCGCCATCGCCGCACGCGAGGAACTCGCGACCGCGTACTACTACGGCGCGAGGCTCATGCGGCTCGCCGGCAAGCCGGGCCCGGAGTGGCGAAGGATCGCGGCACTCGCGCGGCAGAACTTCCGCTACCTCGCCGAACGCACCGCCGAAGCCGGCGGCGATCCGCAGCAGGTCGCCGATCACGAGCGCAACACCGAACTCGTCCTCAACCTCGAGCAGAGCTCTCGGGAGGAACTCTCGTTCCTGCCCCGGCCTCGCCAGTCCCCCACCGGCGCGGGCGAAGGGCTCGGCCGCGAACTTCGCCCCGGCCGACGCGGACGCAATCAAGGCGATCAGCCCGCCCGCGGCGCCGGCATGAACGGCGAGATCGGAGACGGATGGTGAACCGCATGCCCAATCCAGTTGAAACCCTGCATCCAATCGACTCGCCGCGTCCTGTTCGACGCCAGGAGTGCCGCATGCTCGATCGACTTCTTCTCGCCAGCGCCTGCGTCGCCGCGATCTTCGCCGGCGGCGACACGCACGCCGCGCTGCAGCAGAGTGCGCCGCCGCCAGCGCAGCCGGCATCGACCGTCGTGCCGCTCCAACGACTGGTGCCAGCCGGACAGGTCGTCCCCGCCCAGCCAGCGCTGCCCGCGACGCGAGCGACCTCCGTGCCTGCGTCGACCGCGGCCGCAACGCCTGCCGCGCCTCCAGCCCGCGACCCCGCCCCCGCTCCGGCGCCGCCCCCTCCTTCCGGCGCCACGAACGCCGCCAAGCCCCCGCCGTTCACGCCCGAGGAGATCGTCGACCTGAAGGCGACCTGGCTTGCGCTCGATCCCGATGGGCAGCGTTCGATGCGGGCGTACTACAAGGATCTCGGCGTCGAGCTTGAAGAGGCGCTCGGGCTCGCGGCGGAGCGCACCGCAAGCCAGCGACGCGGCCAGCAGATCGCGCAGACGATGCGCGAGTTCAACTTCACCCGCACACCCGAAGCGGTGCTGTCGGCGCGATCGACGCTCGGCTTCGGTGGCATGCCCTTCCCCGACGCCGAGGCCGCCGAGCCGCGCGAGATCGCCCGCTGGCTGCACCTGCACACCATGGCCGGCGAATGGAGTCAGCTCGGCCGGTTCCTCGCTTCGCGTCCGGAAGCCGAAGCCGCCCCGCTCTATGCCGCCGTGCTGCAGTCGGTGAACCGTGGCGATCCGGGGCTTCTGCCCGAGGAAGTGCTCGCGTTCGCCGAAGCCTCGCCCGGCGAGTTCGAGCCGTGGCAGATGAAGGCCCTCGTCGCGATGCTCGGGCAGTCGGCCTCGAAGCACGGGACGTCGCTTCTTCTCGAGGCCCTGCGCGGCGAGACCCGCTACTTCGGAACCGCCGACGAGGCGTCGCGTCGCCGCACGATCGACTTTCTCGCCGGGGCCGGCCTCGTCGCGGAAGCCGCGACCTTCCTGCCGTCGATCGATCAGGCCCGGCTCGACGCGGACGCCGGACTGCTCGTGGTTCACGCCCGTTCGAAGCTCGACCTCGCCGACCAGGCCGGCGAAGGTCCGCGCGGCGACCAGCTGCGCGTCGAGGCGTTCGACCTGCTTGCGGAAGCGGCGCTGCTCGAACGGGCCGATGCCGACGCTCGACGCGAGGCGCTCGAGCGGGCCATCGCCCTCGTCGATCAGACGCCCAAGGCCCGCACCGAGCCGTGGCTCGAGACGGTCTTCGCGAATGCCGGCCTCGGGCCGGCGGCGCTCGAGCGCCTCGCCCTCGCGGCGGCCTCGATCGGCGATCGCAAGCTCGACGACGAGGCCCGCGCTCGCGCGGTCCTCAACCTCAAGGAGTCGATCGACCTGCTGATCGGCCGCGAGGAGATCGCCGACGAACTCGCCTCGGGCGCGTTGCGCGTGCCGCTTCGCATGGTGACCACGGCGCTGGTCACGGAGATGGAGAAGGCCGCCGAGCAGAAGGGTCGCCGACAGTTCGCCGGTCCCGAAGCGGCCTCGCTCTACAAGGCGATTCCGAGCGAAGCGTGGCTCGCCTCGCTCGAACCGAGCCTCGGGACTCGTGCTCGCCGCGCTGCGATCTCGATCGCGATGCTCTCCGACGAGACCGATCGCGCGGTCGAACTGCTCGAGGACGCGATCGCCGCCGACCCGCGGCTGGCCGCCGCCTACGGCGACCACTTCCTCGCCGCGTGGATCACGCGGCTGCGCCCCGAAGCGGAGTACGACGAGCAGACCGCCGCCTTCTACGCCTTCTATCGCGACGCGATGCCGTCGGCGCCGCTGACCCGCGGACGCCAGCGGCGGAACCTCGATCGCCTCGACGCGGTCATGGAGACGCTCGAGGCCGGCGGCGTCGATCCGCGCGGGCTTGCCGCGATCGTGCCGGCGTTCCAGGGCTGCCACGCGCGGACGGAGGTCTACGACCGCGCCGACGTCGAGCGGGTCTTCGGCCCGATCGCGCAGATCCCGCCGATGACCGCGGCGCGGCTCGCCTCGTCGATGGGCGCGAGCCTCAACGGAGACTGGCGCAATCGCGAGGCGCAGCGGGCCGCGGGCGTGCGCCGCAGCGACGACGAGATCGCGCAGCTCGTCGATCGCGGCTACGGCGTCGCGATCGACCTCATCGGCTCCGCGCTCGCGCAGCGGCCCGAGGCCTGGAACCTCGCGGTGCTGAGCGCGGCCCTCACCTACGACCGCCTGCAGTTCCAGGAGTCGATCGCGGGCGGGCCGGATCCCGAGACCTTCGACAGCTACCGTCGCGAGGCGTTCGCCGCCTTCGCCGACGCGGCGCGACGCTACCGCGAGGCGCTCGAGCGCGGCGAGACTCGGGACGATCCCGGCGTCTATCGCCGTTGGTTCGGCGCGGCCATGGGCACCGCCGAACTCAACTTCCTGCGCCCGGAGGACCTTCCCCGAGAAGGCACGCTGCAGGACGACCAGATCGACCTGATCCGCGCGTCGATGCAGGAACTCGAGCCCGAGGCCTACGACCGCCACGTGGCCACTTTCGCCAACGACGTGCAGGCCGCGGTCGCCCGCGCCACGCCCGAGACGAAGCCGCGCCTCGTGCACCACGCCCTGCGGGTCATCGGCGATCACCCCTCGGGCGCCAGCCTCCGCGCGATGCAGGAGCTCTACCGCGACCTCGTCAAGGACGAGATCAAGCTTCGGCTCGCGATCGACGGCGACGATCGCGTCGGCGTCGGCGAGCCGTTCGGCGCGATGCTGTCGCTTCGCTTCACCCACTCGGTCGATCGCGAGACCGGCGGCTTCGGCAAGTACCTCCAGAACGGCGTGTACGCGCGGGTCGGCAACCAGTTCCGCATCGTCAACTACCGCGACGATCTCGAGAAGGCGATCAAGGCCGGATTCGGCGACCGCTTCGAGATCGACTCGATCGGCTTCTTCGACGCCTTCATGCCGCCCCGCGGCGTGGTGGAGGAGGGCGAGGAGGGCTGGATGGAGAAGCCGCTCGCGTATCTCGTCTTGCGGCGCCGCGACGCGGCGATCGACACCGTGCCCGAGATCGTGATGGACATGCAGTTCACCGATCAGGCCGGTCCGGTCACGCTCGCGATCGCGAGCAACACGCCGCTGCTCGAGATCGGCGAGACGCGTTCACGACGCCCGTGCCGAGAACTCGAGATCAGCCAGCTCGTCGACGTCCGCGGCCTCGTCGAAGGAGACGGCGAGCCGCCGACGCTCGAGATTCGCCTGCGCGGCAAGGGCGTGCTGCCCGACGTGCGGGACGCGCTGGCCGGTCTCGACACGGCGCTCGCCGGCCATGCGATCGCCGAGGGCGGCATCGAGGCCGATCCGCCGCTGGTCCTCTCCGACGGCACCGGCGCGGCCAGCATGATGTCGATGCGCTTCGGCGGGCCGCAACCGCCCGCCGACGGCTATCCCGAACCCGATGCGGACGGGCTCTATCGCCTGCCCGTCGAGCAGACGGTGCGCATCACCTACGAGCCGACCGGCGGATCGACCGGCGAGGCGTTCGTGCTGCCGACGCTCGCCGCAGGCGTCGACGGCACGCTCGAGAGCCGCTTCTACGACGAACTCGACATCATGCCGGTCGAAGGCGACGCGATCCCGATCGCTCGTCGCGCCGGATGGGTCGTGCCTGCCGCGATTCTCGCGGCGGCGATCGCGATCGTCGTCGCGATCGTGCGCCTGCGGCGACCCGTGCCCGAAGCCGGGACCGACTCGACGTGGAGCCCTGCCCGCCTCACGCCGCTCGGCGTGGTGACGAGCCTGCGCCGCCTTGAAGCGGAACGCGGCGCGTCGCTCGGCGAGGGCCGCGTGCGAACGCTCCGCGAGGAGATCGCGGCGCTCGAGCGAAGGTTCTTCGGGCCCGAAGCGTCGACTGCGAGCGAACCCGAACTTCGCGCCGTGGTCGAGCGATGGTCGAGGGCGTGACGAACCGGAGTCTCGATCGGACGCGCGGAATCGGGAGTTCGCCGATCGTGGTCATGCGCCTCGCCGTTGTTCCTCCTGCACGGCGACGATGCGATCCGTATCGCGCGGAGCGATCACGCCGACCGACGGACACGCGCGGCAGTTCGGCGATTCGCATCACGCGTGGGATCGCCTCGGCATGAACATCGACTCGATGCTCGTCGTGGCCGGCGTCGCCCTCGCGATCGTGTCGGGAGCGGTGTTGGCAGGCGCGGCCTCCGCCGCCCTTCGCCTGCCGCGCCGCAGCTGCCCGCGTTGCCGCTACGACCTTGCAGCCTCGGGCCCGCTGCCGCTCGTCTGCCCCGAGTGCGGGCTGAGGATCGAATCGGCGGCGAAGACGCGGCGCCCGATGTTCACGCGGCGCTGGGCAATCGTCGGGGGCGTGTTGCTGCTGATCGCCGCGGCGGTCTTCGCAGCGCGTTTCCGCGAGCCGGTGCTCCGCGCGATCCTCCCGACGTGGCGTGAACTCGATGCGGTCTCGCAGGGCCCTTGGCAGGTCCGACTGCTCGAGCGCCGCGATCAGAGCCAGTCGCCGCCGGAGATGCCGCGACGGATCGAGGTCCGCTTCGAAGGGCGGCTTGCGTACGCCTTCGAGGGCTTCCTGCTTCGCGCAGGCGCCTCGACGCTGACCGCCGCGGCGGAGGGAGGTTCCGACGCCGAGGTCTGGCCGCCGCCGCTTCGGTATCCCGACTTCGGATCCTCCGATCTCCTTCCGCCCGCCGGAACGCCGGGCATGCTGGGCGACGGAGATGGCGATGGGCGGCTCGATCTGGCGATCGAGAATCCCTCGGGCGGCAGCGGCGGCTACACGACCACGTACCTCTTCGCGCTCGAGCCCTTCGGCTCGGTGACGCCGACGGCGATCCTCGACAACGTGTTCATCGTGCGCCGAGACGACGAGTCGGGCTTCGTCGCGATCGGCTTCGATCCGCAGTTCGCCTACCGCTGGACGAGCGGCGCCGGAAGCCCGAGACCTCGCCTCGTGCGGGCGCCGGACGGCATGGTGCCGCGTTCGAACTGGCCGTGCGACGCCGAGGCGATGCGGCTCCCGCCGCCGAGCGAGGCGCAGTGGCAGTTGCTGCTCGATCGCGTTCGCGAGGGCGTGCGTCAAGCTCGCGCCGGGGCCCGTCCCGACGCCGATCCCATGAGCGAGCCATGGCTCGCTCCGCTGCTCGCGACCTTCTGCGATCTCGCCTACGGCGGGCACGTCGATCTCGCGTGGCAGTTCCTCGACGAAGCGTGGCCGCAAGGCCTCGTAGCGCGATGGGCCGAGCCGCTCGATCGGGATGCGCTCGCCGCCGAACTGGCCGAAGCGCTCGCGGCGAGCCCGTGCGCCGAAGCCCTCGGATTTCCGGGATGACCGCCCCGCTCGGCGGAGATCCCCGATTCGCCGCAGGGCTGACCCGCTCGGGTCCGGTTGCTAGCATCCGCCCCTTCGTCCTCGCTTGACCCCGCTTCGAACGGCCGACCGGCCCTTCCTGAAGAGACCCGACCATGAAGTCCACCGATCTCCGTCCCGGCATGGCCATCCTGCTCGACGGCAACATGTTCGTGATCACGCAGTACACCCACGTCACCCCGGGCAACCTGCGGGCGTTCGTGCAGGTCAAGATCAAGAACCTCGAGAACGGCACGATCATCGAGAAGCGGCTTCGCGCCGGCGAGGAGGTCGAGCGGATCGAACTCGACCGCCGTCCGATGGAGTACCTCTTCTCGAGCGGCGACACCCACACCTTCATGGACACGGAGAGCTACGACCAGCACGAGCTCTCCGACGACCTCGTGGGCGAGATGATGGTCTACGTGAAGCCCAACACCCAGATCGTGGTGCTGTGGGCCGACGGCAAGCCGGTCTCGATCGAGCTCCCCAACGTGGTCGAGCTCGTGGTCACCGACACCGCGCCGGGCATCAAGAACGCGACCGCCACGAACCAGTTGAAGGAAGCGGTCTGCGAGACCGGCCTCAAGACCCGCGTCCCGCCCTTCATCAACATCGGCGAGCTGATCCGGGTGAACACCACCGACGGCAGCTACAGCAGCCGCGCGAAGGAGTGATCGCGGCGAACGACGCGATTCAAGCCCGGCCCAGCCTGATTCGGACGGACTTCACCCAGTTCGCTTCGTCGGGGGGGGCGGCGACGCCGCTCAGTACCGCCGCACGATGACGGTGTCGTTCTGCCCGCCGAAACCGAAGGAGTTCGAGAGGCAGACGTCGACCTCCGCGGGCCGCGCCTCGTTCGGCACGTAGTCGAGATCGAGGGAGGGATCGGGCTCCCGCAGGTTGATCGTCGGCGGCAGCATGCGGTCCCGGATCGCGAGCACGCACGCGATCATCTCGACCGAGCCGGCCGCCGCGATCAGGTGGCCCATCATGCTCTTGATCGAACTCATCGGGATGCGCGGCGCGAGTTCGCCGAAGACCCGCTTGACCGCGGCGGTCTCGATCGAGTCGTTCTCCTGCGTGCCGGTGCCGTGGGCGGAGATGTACTGGACGCCCGGACGCCCCTTCGCATCGATCGCCGCGGGATCGATCCCCGCCTGCGTGAGCGCGCCGTTCATCGCGGCCGCGGCGCCTCGGCCGTCGGGCTGGATGTCGGTGATGCGGAAGGCGTCGGCGCTCGAGCCGTAGCCGATCACCTCGACGAGCGGCTCGGCGCCGCGGCGCTTGGCGTGCTCGAGACGCTCGAGGACGAGCATGCCCGATCCCTCGCCCATCACGAAGCCATCGCGATCGCGGCTGAAGGGCTTGCTCGCCTTCGTGGGATCGCCCTTTGACGTGCTCAGCGCGGTCAGCCGGTTGAAGCCGGTGATGCCGAGGACATGGATCATCGTGTGCGTGCCGCCGGTGAGCATCACGTCGGCGTCGCCGCGGCGGATGATGCTGAAGGCCTCGCCGATCGCCTGCGTGCTTGCGGCACAGGCGGTGAGGCAGTTGTAGGCCGGGCCGCGGATGCCGAACTCCCGCGCCAGGTGCGCCAGCGGCATGTTCGGCTCCTGCTCGATCTCGCGCGACGCGCTCATCAGTCGAAGCGCCGTCTCGACCCAGCGTCGCCCGTCGACCTTGCTTCCCGCGGCATCCCAGCCCGCGAGGTTGCTCGCGGCGTACGGATCGAAGTCGAGCACACCTTCTCCGGCGCCGAGGTAGAGGCCCACGCGGCGGCGGTCGAGTTCCGGGAACGCGTCGAGGTTCGCCTGCCGCCACGCCTGGCTCGCGGCTCCGAGCGCAAACGCGCTGTTGAGGCCCGCGTGCGCGTGCACCGCAGGATCCTTGACGAACTTCGCGAGGTCGTAGTCGCGGACCTGACCGGCGAAGGTCGTCGGGAACGCGCGGGCGTCGAAGCGATCGATCGGCGCGATGCCGCTCTCGCCTGCGAGCAGCCGCTTCCAGACGCTCTCGAGATCGTGCCCGAGCGGCGTCACCCAGCCCATGCCGGTGATGACGACGCGGTCTCGATCGCTCGGGGCCTTGAGGTGCTCGGCGGCCATCTCAGGAAGCCCTCCGCAGGAGAACCGCGGCGACCTGCCCACCCAGGCCGATGCTCACCGCGAGCACCGTTCGAAGCGAGGCGTCGCGCGAGGGCGCTGCGCCTGCGTCGAGACCCGAAACGCGGCCGGCATTGATCCGTGCCGGCAGCCGCTGCGTCGCGAGGCACTGCGCGGCGACCGCGACGGGAATCGCGCCGGCGCCTGCGGCGCAACTTCCGACGTTGGGGACGGTCGTGATGATCGGGATCGACGCGGCGCGATCCCGGAAGACCTTGACGATTCCCGCCCGCTCGACCGCATCGATCGCGGGAATGCCCGAGCCGTAGGGCGCGATCGCGTCGACGTCGCTTGCCGGCACGCCCGCATCCTCGAGCGCCGCCTCGATCGCCGCCGCGATCTCCTCGCCCGCGGGATCGAGTTCCATGCCGGCACCGTCGAAGGCCGCCGCGTGCGCGGCGCCAAAGCCCGCGACCTCGGCGTGGATCCGCACGCCGCGACCCCGCGCCGACGACTCCGCCTCGAGCACGAGGATGCCGCCGCCCTCGCCGACCACCGTGCCGTCGGCGTCGTCGGCGAACGGTCGGACGATCGTCGCGGGATCGGCCTCGCCGCTCGCCGTCGCGATTCGTCCGGCGAACTCCTGCCGCAGCAGCCCCATCGGGTTCAACTTGCTCTCGGCGCCGCCGGAGAGGCAGCAGTCCGCGTCGCCCCGCTCGATCACCCGCATGCTCTCGCCGATCGACAGTCCGCCGCTCGCCTCGGCGCAGGTGATCGTGTTCGACGGTCCTTGGCAGTCGTGAATGATCGTCACGTGGCAGGCGAGCATGTTGGGCAGGTACTTGAGCATCCAGAGGGGCGTCAGGTTCTGCATGCCCGTCTCGCCCCAGCGGCCGATGTCGAAGCCGCCGCCCGACGCGGTGCTCGCGGCGAGGGCCGCGGTCAGTTCGTCGATGTCCGCCGCGATGAGCCCCGCCCCGATGTGGCAGCCGACCCGGGCCGGCGGGAGCGTCGGCGTCGCGTCGGGATCGGTTCCTCGCGTGACCAGTCCCGCGTCGGCGATCGCGGCGGCTGCCGCCCCCACCGCCAGTTCGATGTCCCGGGACATGACCTTCGCCGCCTTGCGGTAGCTCTTGGGGACCACGCTGCGGGCATCGAAGCGGTCCGCCGGCACGCTCGCCGCGAGGCAGGAGCGAAACCCGGTCGCGTCGAAGGCGGTGATCGGGGCGATCCCGGTCCGCCCCTCGCACAGAGCCTCCCAGAGAGGTTGCATCCCGGCGCCGAAGGCCGAGATCGGTCCGAGACCGGTGATGACGACGCGTCGGGGGTCCGCCATGGGGGCGAGAGTGTACCCCTCGGCGAACCGGCGTCTCGGCGAGCAGTTGGGCGAACCTATGCTCGTCGCTTCGGCGAACCCGATCGGATTCGCAGGTCCGCCCGCGATCCCGCCGCCGACGCCTCCCATGCCTCTCTCCGACTGGTCACCATCCTCCTGGCAGCGCCACGCGAGCCTGCACCAGCCGGCGTACCCCGATCCTGCCGCGGCGAGGCGCTGCCTCGAAGAACTCGCGGAGTTGCCGCCGATCGTCTCGAGCTTCGAGATCGAACGGCTGCGGGAGCAGTTGGCCCAGGCGGCGGAGGGCCGGCGTTTTCTGCTGCAGGGAGGCGACTGCGCCGAGCGGTTCGCCGACTGCCGCTCTCCGCTCATCGCCGCGAAACTCAAGATCCTGCTTCGCATGGGCCTCGTGCTCGCGGAAGCGGGCGGGCGCGAAGCGGTGCTCGTCGGCCGCATCGCCGGCCAGTACGCGAAGCCGCGCACCGCGGCCACCGAGACGATCGACGGCGTCACGCTGCCGAGCTATCGAGGCGATCTCGTCAACCGCGAGGGCTTCACCGCCGCCGACCGCACGCCCGATCCGATGCTGCTGTTGCGGGGCCACTCCCGCGCCGCGATGACCCTCAACTTCATCCGGGCTCTGCTCGACGGCGGCTTCGGCGATCCCTCGCATCCGGAGTGGTGGCGGCTCGACGACCGCACGCCGACGGCGAAGTCGGCCGCGATGCTCGAGCGCTACGAACGCCTCGTCGCACAGCGGCTGACGAGCACCTCGCAGGCCGCCGAGCACGACGCCCGACCCAACTTCTTCACCAGTCGCGAAGGACTGGTGCTGCCCTTCGAGGAGGCGCAGACCCGCAAGGTGCCGCATCGCCCGGGCTGGTGGAACCTTTCGACGCACTTCCCGTGGATCGGCGCCCGCACCCTCGATCCGAACGGCGGGCACGTCGAGTACTTCCGCGGCATCGAGAATCCGATCGCGATCAAGATCGCCGCGGATCTCGCGCCGGCGCGGCTCGTTCAACTGCTCGAGATCCTCGATCCGAAGCGGACCCCGGGCCGGATCACGCTGGTGCATCGGCTCGGCGCGGCGAACGTCGAGCGCGTGCTCCCGCCGCTCATCGCGGCGGCGGAAGGCACCGGCCGCCGACCGCTGTGGGCGGTCGATCCGATGCACGGCAACACCCGCACCGCGCGGCTGCCGCTTCCCGAAGGCGGATTCGCGGAGGTTCGCACCCGCAACTTCGACGAGATTCTCGCGGAGATCGAATCAAGCTTCGCGGTGCATCGCCGCCTCGGCAGCGTGCTCGGCGGCGTCCACTTCGAACTGACCGGCGAGAACGTGACCGAGTGCATCGGCGGCTCGGGCGGGCTCTCCGAGGGCGATCTGCTGCGGGCCTACCGCTCGCCGATCGATCCGCGGCTCAACGACGAGCAGTCGATCGAGATGGCGTTGCT
>CAZTMB010000020.1:17039-32717 GCA_964614695.1 uncultured Isosphaeraceae bacterium
CAATGCGGGCGACAGGGATCGAACCTGCACGGGTTTCCCCACCAGAACCTAAATCTGGCGCGTCTGCCAATTCCGCCACGCCCGCAGCGAGCGATAGCATACGACCGCCGTTCCGGGAGCAGCGCTTCGCAGTCCGTCATCCAACCACCGGCAGGCCGTCGCGAACGGACGCCTGCCTGGAGCCCGAGCCATGTCGTTCAGCCGATCCGCCGCCGCCAACGTCGTGCCGTTGATGACCCGAGTGCTCTTCGCGGGACTGATGGTGCCGATGGGCTGGACGATGCTCACCAGCCAGACCACCTACCGCGGCGAGGACCTCGAATGGCTGCAGTCGCTCGGCGTGGTCGAGTCCGCGGGGATGGAGTTGGCGACGTTCGTCGCCATGCAGGACCCGAGCAGTTCCTCCGTGCCCCCGGCAGCCGAGCCCTCGAGTGCAAGCGCCGCCGACGAAACCACGCCGCCCGCGATCGGTCCGGACGTCGTCGAGCCGGCCGATCCGCAGCCGACCGAGGTCGATGGAGCCGAGTCTGATCAGGTCCCGGGCGAGGAACCGAAGGTCGAAGGCCCGGCGATCGATCCCGTTCCCGGCGAGGTCGAAGGCGTCGAGGCGCGTCGGCTCTACGGCTACGCGATCACCTTCGCCGAGGCGGGATGGCCGCAGCCCAAGCTCCTTGCCTGGTGCTTCGCCTTCCTCATGCTCGTGGGCGGCTCGCTGGTGCTGCTGGGACTGCTCACCCGGATCTGGGGCCTGCTGTTCGCGGCCGCGTCGGGAAGCCTCTTCTGGATCGAATCGTGGCCGATCGTCGCCGAGCACTGGATGTTCGGCCTCGACGATGCGTCGTTCCTGCTGATCGTCGCCCAGGCGGCGCTCACGGTGCTTGCACTGGGTCTGGTCTTCTCCGGCGGCGGTCTGCTGAGCCTCGATCACGCGATCTTCCGCGGCCGTCACGACGACGCGGATCTCGGGGCCGCCGCGGCCTAGGTTCGAGCCGACTCGGTCGGCTTGTGGAACCGCACTCCACGCGGTCTCGATGAAGCAGGCCCGGAGGATCGCAAAGCCGGTCCGACGCCTTGCCCATCGCACGATGCCCCGACGACTCGTCCGCCACCGGCGGATCTCGCGGCGATGGCGTGACCGCGAGGTCCCTTTCGGCATTTCCGCGCCTTGATGCGAACGAGCTTCGACGCCGATCGATGATGCGGCGTCGATCCGTCCGATCACGGATGGACCCACCGATCGTCCCCGACGCCCACCATGTCCGCTTCTCAGCCCGCCGCTCAAGATCCCGAGACCGAAGCACTCCGCATCGAGAAGGCCGAGAGCCTTGCCGAGGCGCTTCGCCGCGCCGGAAGCCGCAAGGGCGGCGACGCGAGCGGGTTCGTGGGCTGGGCGGTCTCGGCAGGACTGCACCTGCTGGTGGCGATCCTCGCGTTCCTGGTGACCTGGACGGTGGTCCGCTGGACCGAGGCCCCACGGGATCCCGTGACGGCGAACTTCGACAGCGCGACCTTCGAGCCGCTCGCGTCCCTCGCCGACCTCGAGCCGACCGCGGAACCGCTCGCCGAGGCGGCCGCGCTCGAGCCGGCGGTCGAGGAGTCGCTCGAGCAGGCGTTGGCCGAGGCGGCCGCGGGCCCGCTCGACCTGATCGCCGGCACCGGCCGCGAACGGGCCGCGAGCGCGGCGGCGGTCGGCGTCGTCGC
Source organism: uncultured Isosphaeraceae bacterium (assembly GCA_964614695.1). Classification (GTDB taxonomy): domain Bacteria; phylum Planctomycetota; class Phycisphaerae; order Phycisphaerales; family SM1A02; genus VGXO01. The sequence continues at coordinate 18,741 of CAZTMB010000020.1, forward strand.
CGAGACCGCGACCTTCGCCGGCCTGCGGGCGACCAACGCCCGCACGATCGTCTACGTCGTCGACGCGTCGGGCTCGATGATCGGATCCTTCCGCACCGTGCTCGACGAACTTTCGCGTTCGCTCGCCGGACTCGTGCCTGCCCAGAGTTTCGCGATCATCTTCTTCCAGCGCAATCTGGCGATTGCCGTGCCGCCGGCGAACCGCCTCGTGCCGGTGAGCCGATCCGCGGCGCAGCAGGCGCTCGAGTGGGCGCAGAAGAACGTCATTCCCTCGGGCCGAAGCAACCCCGTCGAGGCGATCACGCGGGCGCTCGCGCTTCGCCCCGACTGCATCTTCCTGCTCTCCTCCAACATCACCGGCGCCGGCCAGTTCGAGATCGACCGCAACGATCTCCTCGCGACGCTCGATCGCCTGAATCCCGTCGATTCCGGCAGCGGGAGAAGGCGATCGCAGATCCAGTGCATCCAGTTCCTCGATCCCGATCCGCTCGACACGATGCGGACGATCGCGGAACGGCACGGCGGCGAGAACGGCTACAAGTTCCTCGACCGCGACGAGCTCGGCCTTGCCGCCGGCGAGCCGCCCGCCGACTCGAACGAGAAGGAGCGATGAGCCCGATGCGATCGAACCTCGTGCGCGGAGGCGTGGCATGCCTTGCCCTTGCGACGCTTGCCGGCGCCGCCGGCCTGGCGAACTCCGCGTCGCCGCTTCAGTCGCAGGCGCCGCCTCGTGCCGGCGGCACGCCGCCGGCCCCGGCCGTCGGTTCGCCCGCGACGCGGCATCCGACCGTCGCCGACATCGAGCTGCTTCTTTCGGGCGACGAGGTCTCGCCGGCCGCCGCGGCGACCGCGGTCTCGATCTGCCGAGCGATCGCCGCGGACTACGACGACCGCGACATCGCCCGCTTCCTCAACCAGTACGGCCGCGCGCTCGCCCACTCGGGCCAGCCCGACGCGGGCATCGTGATGCTCGCCCGCGGCTTCATCCTCTTCCCCGACAGCCGATGGACCCCGGCGTCGCTGCTCGAGTCCGCGCGGTTCCACCGCCGCTTCTTCCGCGACGAACCCACCGTCGAGCGTCTTGCCCGCCGCGCCGCCCGCGTCGCGCGGGCGATGGGCCTGCGCGAACTCGCCGAGGAGGCCGATGCCTTCCTCGCCGCCCCGCCCCCGGCTTCCACCGACTCTTCGCCCCGGCCGAACCCTCCGAGCGATCCGAAATGAACGAGACCCTTCGCTACGCCCCGCATCCGCTTCGCCCTTCATCGCCTCGCCGCCCCCGCCTCGCGATCGCGCTCTTCGCAGCGATCTCGGCCGCGGCATGCGCGTCGGTCTCGCTCGCCCAGGCGGGCGACGCGGCGCCGGCGACGGCGGAGACGAGCTTCGCGTCGGCGTTCTTCTACGCCAGCAGCGTGCAGCCCGACGGCACGCATCGCATGGAGTGGCTCGGCACGATCCTCATCTGGATCCTGCTCGCGCTCTCGCTCGTCAACATCGGGCTGATCGGGCAGCTCTTCATGACCAACCGGCGGCTGCTGATCCTGCCGCCGGATCTCGCGAAGCGGCTTCGCTCGCGCCTCGAGCACGGCCGCCACCGCGAGGCGATGGATCTCGCCGGCTCCAACGGCAGCGATCTCGGCCGCATCGTGCGAGTCTCGCTCGGGCAGGCCCCGTTCGGCTTCAACGCCATGCTCCGCGCGCTCGAGCAGGCGAGCGAAGAGGTGGTCACCGATCGACTGCGTCGCGCGGAGAGCCTCAACATCCTCGGGCAGGTGAGCCCGATGATCGGCCTCTTCGGCACGGTCTACGGCATGATCGTGGCGTTCCAGTCGATCGCCCAGAGCGGCGGCAACGCCGACCCGGTGCTCCTCGCCGGCGGCATCGGCACCGCCCTCGTCACCACCTTCTGGGGCCTGCTCGTGGCGATTCCGGCGCTCGCCGCGTACGCGACGATCCGCAACCGCATCGACAGCCTCGCGACCGAGGCCTCGCTCGAGGCGCAGTCGCTCATCGAGCGGTTCCGTCCGAAGCCGCGTGAGGCCGGCGACGCCTCGGCCTCGACGGAGCGGCGAGGAGGCGGCGGCGATCGACGCGAGGGCGGGGCATGAGCCGCGTCTTCGCGCGAGGGCGTGCGCAGATCGAGGCGAACCTCACGCCGATGATCGACATGACCTTCCTGCTGATCGTCTTCTTCGTGCTCGTCTCGCGGATCTCCGAGGTGGAGAACGTCAAGATGGAACTGCCCGAGCCGGAGCATCCCGCGACGGTGCCGCCGCCCGACGAAGGTCGTCTCGTGCTGAACGTGCTGCCGGGCGAGGCCGGCGGCATCGAGGGCTATCGCGTCGGCGCCGCGCAGTTCGCGGCGACGGCGGAGGGCCTCGTCTCGCTCGAGCGCCACCTCTCCGGGCTCTTCCGCGCGAACCCGGATCTCGGAATCAACCTTCGCGCCGATCGCGCGACCGCCTACGACCAGGTCGTGCCGGCGCTCGAGGCGATCGCCGGAGCGGCGCGTTCGTCGGATCGTCCCGACGCCACGCGGGTCAACCTGGTCGTCCTCGCCGACGAGCGAAGGAGGCCCGAGCAGTGAGCGAGCACGGCGAGCAGAAGGCGATCTCTCGACGCGGGCGGCCGCGGATGTCGCTCAATCTCACGCCGATGATCGACGTGGTCTTCCAGCTGCTCGTCTACTTCCTCGTGAGCACGAACTTCGCCCGCGGCGAGCAGGTCTACCGCGTCGATCTTCCGAGCCGCAGCGAGGGCGCCGCGGCGGATCCCTTCACGCTCGACGAGGAGCCGCTCCGCATCGAGATCGTGCCCGCGGGCGGAGAGGGCCTCGTCGCGATCCGCATTCCCGGCCCGTGGCCGCAGCCCGCGGACTTCGAGGCGCTCTACGAGTTCCTCGACGGCCGGAGGCTCGATGGCGAGAACCCGGCGGGGCTCTTCGCGATCGACCATCCGATCGTCGTCGCGCCGGCTCCTTCGGTGCGATGGGACCGCACGGTCGACGCGTTCAACGCCGCGGTCCGCGCGGGCTACGAGCGGGTGAGCTTCGCGGAGTCCGAGCGATGACCGCGTGGCATGCCGCCGGCGCTTTGGCCACGATCGCGCTCGCAGTGTCCGCGATCGCGGCGCCGCAACGCACGCCGCCTGCGGCGAGTTCCGCCAACGACGTCTGGTCGCGGCTCGATCACGACCGGTTCATCGAGGGGCTCGGTTCGCAGGGTCTCGGCACGACGCTCGAGGCGCTCGATCGCGCCGAGCCCTCGTCCGATCCGATCGAGTCGCTTCGCCGCCGGCTCGCGGTGGCGCGGCTGCCGCTGGTCGCGGCGAATCGCGATCCTGCGACGGTCGCGGCAGCGGCCGCGGCCGCGGTCGCGCTGCGGGACTCGCTGATCGAGGCCTCCGGCGAACGGCATGCGCTGCGGGGCCGACGCCTCGCCGATCAGGTCGAGGAGATCCTGCTCTGGATCCTGCCCTCGGAGGGCGCCGATCTCGCGGTGCGGTTCGACGTCGCCACGCCGCGTCAGCGAGCCTTCGTCGATCGTTGGCTGCCGCTCGCGGACGCGTACTCGGCCGAGGCGGTCGAGGCCCACGAGATCGCCATCGAACGCCTCGAGCGATCGATCGCCTCCGGCGGAACGGTCCCGCCGAGCGAGCCGCTCACCTTGCAGCGCCTTCGGGAGGAACGCGGCCGCGTCGCCTTCCTGCGAGGCCTGGCGCTGGCGACCTCCGCCGAGCTGCTCGCGACCGCGGCGGATCGGGCCTCGATGCGGCGTGCCGCGATTGAACGGCTCGAAGCCGAGCGAGGCACGATGCCACCCGATCTCGACGAGATGGCGCGGGCGGCGCTGGGCTACGCGCGCTCGGCCCTCGGCGAGCATGCGATCGCCCAGCGCGAGTTCACGGCGCTCGCCGACGACGCCGCCGCGAGCGCTCGGGCCCGCTTCGAGGCGCGAGCCGGACTGGTGCTCGACGTGCTTCGACGGGACGACGCCGACAACGCGCTGCAGCGCCTCGCAGCGCTGCGACGGCAGGCCGGCGACGGTCCCGACCAGCGGGCGTTCCTGCTCGCGTGGGCGGATCTGGAGCATCGGCTGATCCGCGAAGACCTCGCCTCGCGCGGCGTGCCCGTCGACGAGGCGTCGATCCGCGCCCTGTCGCCGTGGATCGCCGTGATCGAAGACGCCGATCCCTCGCGTCGCGATCTCTACGTCGACGGCGCTTTCGAGCGGTTGCGCTTCGCAGGCCGCGCCATCGACGACGCCGCGCCGACCACGCCTCCGATGCTCCTGCTCGCGCGAGCGGCGGCGATCGATGCGGCGATCGAGACGGGGGATGCCGAGACCGGCTCGGATTCCGAACGTCGAGCGCTGCTTGAACGGGTCGCGTCGACCGCGGCCTCCGGAACCGCCGCGAGGTTCCTCGGCTTGCGTTCGCTCGCCCGGCTCGAGGTCTCCGAAGGCCGCTGGAACGAGGCGGTCGCGGCGCTCGAGGCGCTGGCGATCGAGGAGCCGGGCGATCCCGGCGCGAACGCCGCGATCGCCGCGGCGGTGGATCTCGCCTCGTCGCTCTCGGCACAGTTGCCGGACGACGAAGCTGCGGCGGCACTGGCGCGCGGCACGCTCGCGAATGCGATGCGGGCCTTTCCGATGCACCCCGACCGCGACCGGTGGCGCCTGCGGCGAGCGACCCACGAACTTCAGGAAGGTCGCTTCGAGGACGCGATGACCACCCTTGCGACCGTGCCGGCGGATCGTCCGGCCTCGCTCGAGGCGCGGGTGCAGTCGCTCGAGACCGCGACCCGCGCCGCCGAGGCGACCGACGGCCGCGACGTCGCTCGCTGGATCGACCGCGCGGAGCAGTGGCTGCGGCAACTCGAACCCTGGCGACCGACGCCGCCCGACGAGGCGGATGCCCAGGCGTATCGGGAGCTCGGCGCCCGTGTCGCGCTGGCCCGGGCCCGCCTGCATCTGCTGGCCGATCGGCCCGCGGCGGCGCTTGTCGAAGTCGCGACGGTGCGGGAGTCGGGCCCGCTCACCCGCGAGCAGATGATCGAGGGCGTGCGTATTCGCCTCGCGGCGTTCGATCGCCTCGGTCGCCCGGAGGATGCCGCGGAGGAACTGCGACGGCTGAGCGCCTCGGGCGACACCGAGTCGGGCTCGCTGCTCGAGAGTCGACTCGAGACCGCCCTCGCCGCAGCGCGTCGCGCCGACGCCGATGGCGATCTGGATCGGGCCGAGCGGATCGGTCGCGAGTCCGCGGCGCCTCTGGCGGACGCCCTGCTCGCCTGGCTCGCGGCGCGATCCGGCCCGCCGCCCGCCCGCAAGATCCTGCTTTGCGTCGAAGGGCTTCGGCGCGGCGGCCGACCCACCGCCGCCCTCGACACGATCGGGCGCGTCGAGGATCGGTACGCGAACGTCCGCGAGTTCGCGCTCGAGCGGGCCGAGTGCCTCTACGCGGTCGCGCGGCTCGAGGATCTCACCGAGGCGATCTCGCTCTACCGCCGCATCGCCGCGGGATCGCCGGAAGGCAGTCCCGCCTGGTGGCTGGCCGAACTGCGTCAGCTGCAGATCCTGCGACGCGTCGGCCGCGAGCTCGATCGCATCGGGCCTCGAATCGGCCGGCTTCGCGCGACCGATCCCGAACTGGGCGGCGAAGGCCTGCGCCGCGAGTTCGAGGCGCTTCTCCTTCAGGTCCGCTGAGCGGAAGCGGCGTTCGGCCCGCGCACGCCACCTCGGCGCCACTCGCGATCCATCGGGACCGCTCCCGACTCCGCCGATCGATCGACGGCGCGTGCCGCGCGAGCGCCTGCCCGCTGCGGAGCACGAAGCTCGCGCCATGCGGCGACCCTTCAAGCGTCCGGCGTTCGCACGCCGGTTCAGGCGTCCGACGGCGAGATCCGGCGTGGCCTCGGTGCACGCGACGGGCCGTCGCTCGCCCGGCCGTTCGAGGACTCGCGCCGCGCGCGACTCTCGGGCGGCCGCGGTTCCTCTCGCCGCGCGATGCGTCGCGGGCGCTCGCCGTTGAGCATCTGCTGCATCCAGCGAAGCCCCTCGACCTCGATCTGCCGCACCCGCTCGCGGGTGAGGCCGACCACCACGCCGATCTGCTTGAGGGTCAGCGGCTCTCGACCCTCGAGGCCGAAGCGAAGTCGCAGCACGCGGGCGTAGCGCTCGTCGATGTCCTCGAGCAGCACGAGGATCCGTTGCATCAGCTCGTCGCGCACGACCTTCTCGTCGGGCGGCGTGGTTCGCGTGTCCTCGAAGACGTCGCTCAGGTCGAGCGGCTCGCCGCTGTCGGTGGTCGGCGCGGCGTTGGGGCTGTTGAAGGCCCGCATCGCGCGGCGGATCGCCACGAGCTTGCGGACCGGCAGGTTCATCTCGCGGGCAAGCTCATGCGTGCTCGGCGGCCGGCCGAGCTCCTCCTCGAGCTTGCGGGAAGCGTCCTTCCAGCGGGCGATGAGATCCACCATGTAGGCGGGGATGTGGATCGGCTGCACCGCGTTGATGAGCGTGCGCTTGATCGACTGCTTGATCCACCACGCGGCATAGGTCGAGAAGCGCGCCCCTTGGGCGGGATCGAATCCCTCCACCGCGCGGATGAGCCCGAGGTTGCCCTCCTCGATCAGGTCCGGCAGCGACATGCCGCGATTGGAGTAGTTCTTGCAGATCGAGATCACGAGGCGGAGGTTCGCGCGGATCATCCGATCCTTCGCCTCCGCGTCGTTCTCGTTGATGATCCGCCAGCCGAGCTGCTTCTCCTCGTCGGGAGTGAGCAGCGCCACCTCGTTGATCTGACGAAGGTAGAGCTGGAGTTCGGACTGCAGTTCCGATCGCGACATCGCCTGCCCTCCCTAGCGGCGAACCTCCCGAGGCGGAGACTGCATGGAACTCCATACGGATCGCCGGCGTGGGCCGGTTGCGTTGGAATCGAACTGCCCCGCCGAGGCGATCACCTCGACGCGGCCGCGACTCTCCTCGCGATTCGCAGGGGCTCCCGACATCCTTCTCCTGCCGCACCGATGCGGCATCGCCTCCTCACCATCCCATCCCGAAGAACCGCGGCCAGCGGTCCACCGAGAAGTCCCGGACGCATCCGCGCCGCCGGGCCGGGGCGACCACGACACTCGCTCGCCGGCAGCGTGATCGGACAGGGTGAGCGCCGAATCGACCCGTGTCGAGGCGGAACGACCCCCGCGACCTCGCACGGGGTCGGATCGCGTCGAACAGTCCGATCGTAGGACGCGGTCTTCGCGTGAAGCGGGTGGGGACGGGGTCCGAAAACCGCCGTCGCGGATTCAGGTCTTCGACGCCTTGTAGAAGGGAAGCGGAACGACTTCGCCCGCGGCGCGCTCTCGGCCGAAGTCGACTTCGATCGCAGTCCCCGGCGAGGCGGAGCCGATCCCGACGATCGCCATCGCGATCGGCACGTCGAGCGTGGGGCTCAGGCAGCCGCTGGTGACGACGCCGGCCTCGGCGCCGCCTGCGAAGACCTTCATGCCCTGCCGCGGGCTCCGCCGTCCTGAAAGCTTCAGTCCGACGAGCTTCCGCGAGAGGCCTTGCGCCTTGATCCGCTCGAGCGCTTCCTGGCCGATGAAGCGGCCCGCGCGATCCTCGCCGACGCCCTTGTCGAGATTGACCGCGAAGTCGAGCCCCGCGGTGAGCGGGTCGACCGACTCGTCGATCTCGTGGCCGTAGAGCGGCATGCCCGCCTCGAGACGCAGCGTGTCGCGGGCACCGAGACCCGCCGGCTTGAGGACGCCTGCGCCGGTGCCGTCGGCGTCGAGCATCAGCTTCAGCGCCTGACGGGCCATCATGCCTGCGGGCAGGATCACCTCGACGCCGTCCTCGCCGGTGTAGCCGGTGCGGGAGACGAGGAGCTTGATGACGAGGAGATTCTTCTGCGCGAAGCGGTATCGCTTGAGGGTGGGCACCTCGCGGCTGAACTTCCCGATGATCTCCATGACCTTCGGGCCCTGCAGCGCGACCATCGCGGTCGACTCGGTCTCGTCCTTCATCGAGAAGACCATGTCGCCCTTCTCCGCGGCGAAGTGCTCGAGGAGCTTCGCGCGGTTCGAGGCGTTGCAGACCATCAGGAACTCGTCGTCGTCGATCGCGTAGACGAGGACGTCGTCGCGGCAGCCTCCCTGCTCGTTGCACACGAGCGAGTAGCGGCACTGTCCCTTCTCCATGCCGAGGATCCGCCGCGTGCAGACCCGGTCGAGGAACCTGCGGGCGTGGCGGCCCGAGAACCGCAGCCGACCCATGTGGCTGACGTCGAAGAAGCCGCCGGAGGTCCGCACCTGACGGTGCTCCTCGAGGATCGAGGTGTAGAGAAGCGGCATCTCCCAGCCCGCGAACTCGACCATGCGGCCGCCGTGCTCGAGGTGGTAGGCGTGGAAGGGTGTCCGGTGGAGCGTGGAGGCGTCGCTGGGCATTCCGTCACGGTATCCGAGCGGTTCGCGGACCGCGAGTCCTCGGTCCGCCGCCCGCACCGGCGGCACAGCCGGCGCGACCCGGATCGCCGCAGACCGATGCCGTGGCGAACCGGTCGCCGGCGTCGACTTGCCGACCGCGTTCGCCGATCCCCTCTCCGCGGCGCCGCCGCACCTAAGGAGGGAAGGAAGATGAACACCACGACGGTGCGGCCGAGCGTCCGCACGACCGGGATGAACGCCACGCTTCGGTGGGGACTCGCCGCGATCGCGGTGGGCATGATCCTCGGCGCGCTGCTGGCGCCGTGAACTGAAGGATCGGACGCGACCGGTTCGATCGACGTCGGGACCGCGAGAGCCCCCCGACGTACGATCGCTTCGTGAGCGTCGAACTCGAGAAGCCCGCCGAGAGCCCGATCGATCCGGCGATCCTCGCCGCCGGTCGCTCCGCGGCGGAGATCGCGCGAGAGCACGGCGCTCGCGGCGTCGACCCTCGAATCGCGCGGCTCGTGCCCGGCTTCGATGCGCCCTTCTTCCAGGCGGGCCTCGCCGGCTACTCCGACGGCCCGATGCGGCTGGTCGCGCGTCGGCACGGGTGTCCCTTCTGCGTGACGGAGGCGCTGCTTGACCGCACGCTCATCAACGGCGGCAAGGGACGTCGCAAGGAGGATCCCGATCTCCTCGCGTGCGAGTGCGGCACCGGCGACCTCGAGGAGAATCGCGCCGCGGGCCTCGAGGACCATCCGATCGCCGGGCAGGTGATGGGCACCCTTCCGCACGAGATGGCCGAAGGCGCGAGGATCCTCGCGGGCATGGGCTACGAGGTCGTCGACGTGAACATGGCCTGCCCGGTCAAGAAGATCAAGAAGGCGAGCCGCGGCGGGCACTTCCTCACCGTGCCCGAGGAGGCGATCCGCGTGCTCCGCGTCGTGCGCGACGCGGTGCCCGAGTCGATCCCCTGCACCGTGAAGCTGCGCCGCAGCTACGACGACACGCCCGAGATGGCGAGGAACTTCGATCGCGTGATCGACGCCGCGTTCGACCTCGGCTACGCCTGGGCGACCGTGCACGGCCGGACGGTCGTGCAGCGCTATCTCGGTCCCTCGCGCTGGGAGATCCTCGCGGAGATCGTCCGCCGTCGGCCCGATCGGCTCGTCTTCGGTTCGGGCGACGTGTGGACCGCTGAGGACATCTTCCTGATGCTCGAGCACACCGGCGTCGCCGCGGTCTCGGTTGCGCGAGGATGCATCGGGAATCCGTGGATCTTCCGGCAGGCCCGCGACCTGATGGCGGGGCTTCCGCCGCGAAGGCCCGAACTCGTCGAACAGCGCGATGCGCTCCTCGAGCACTTCCGGCTCGCGGTCGTCCTGCACGGCGAGCGCGTCGCTTCGCGTCTGATGCGGAAGTTCGGCATCCGCTTCGCGGCGCATCATCCCGATGGAGAGACCGTTCGCCGCGCGTTCATCGCCTGCTCGAGCGTCGACGAGTGGCATGCCGTGCTCGCGACGCACTACCCGCCGATCGGCGATGCGGCCGCCGGCGAAGGCTGCCCGTCGCCTTCGCTCAACGGAACCTGAACGCCCAGGCCTCGCCGGGCACGGGCGGGACATCCTCGGCAAGATGTTGCCCGAACACCGCAAGCCCCCGCCCGATCGCCACAGACGATCCCGCAAGGCGATCGGCGGACGGCATCGCGGCGGCCACCCGCTCGACGCCTCGCCATCGGGCTCCACGCCGTTCGCATCGCACCACGTCTCCGCCCGCCTCGACGAGTGAACCGTCCGCACGCGTCGCATCCCGTCCGGGCGCGCCGACGATCGCCTGATCGCCCGCGAGCGCGAGCGCGTATCCGAACCAGTCGTACGCGCGGCCGTCGATCGCGTGCAGCTTGCCGCGCGGCGCCCATGCTCCATCGACTCGTTCGAACGCCCACACGCTTCCGCTCGAGGGCCCTTGCGGGGCGTCGCGCGGCGAGCCGACAAGCACGCGATCGCCCTCGATCGCGAGCGAGTAGCCGAACCACTTCTGCGTGCCGCCGTCGGGTGCCGCGAGCTTGGCTTCGAAGGCCCAGGCCCCCTGCTCGCGCGACAGGATCCAGACCGATCCGGACTTCTCGCCGAGGTCGTCGTCGCCGTAGGCCCCCACCGCGATGCGTTCGCCGTCCGTCGCGACGGCGTGGCCGAACCAGTCGCCCGGCGCCGCATCCGGTGGCGAGAGTGACGCGGCGGCGTGCCACGCGACCCCGACCCGCTCGAAGACGACCACGCGGCCCGAGTCGAGCCCCGCGACGTCCGCCCGCATCGCGCCGACGACCGCGACGTCGCCGCCGATCGCCACGCTGCCGCCGAAGCCGTCGGCAGGCGAAGGTTCGGGATCGAAGAGCACCGCCTCCGCGATCGCGGCGGTCTCGGAGAGCCGGTGGATCTCGGCGCGTCCGGCGCCGGTGCCGAACGAGTCGTCCCCGGGAGCGCCGACGACGAGCCGTTCGCCGTCAAGAGCGATCGCGGCGCCGAAGCGATCGAACGGGCGAGCGGCGGCGCCTTCGATCCGATCGATCCGCTGCGAGTTCGCCGATCGATCGGCGTCTCGACGAAACACCTCGACCGAACCCGAGACGGGAACGCCGTCCTCGACCCCGTCGTCGCCGACGGCGATCCACCAGCCTCGCGCGTGTTCGGCGATCGCGACCGAGATCCCGAATCGCGTGCCGTCCGCGATTCCCGCGAGCGTCTCCACCTCGCCGGACTGCGAGTCCGAAGGCGTCGCGCTGCCCGAGGAAAGCCTCGAACCGACCGCCATGGCGATCGCCATCGCCCCGATGAAGAGGATCCTTCCGGTTCGAACCTGTTCGCCCCGCATGATGCGCTCCGCAGTCCCGCGAGACGGGAACCTACGGCGCTGCGGCGACGCGTCGTCGGATCGCGGCGGAAACTCCGAGAGATCGCGAGCTCAGGCCTCGGGCTTCGTCGAGTCGCCGGCGGACTCGTTGCGAAGCACCTCCTCGTGGGCCGCCTCCATGCCCTGCACCACGATGCCGACGAAGAGGTTCAGCACGATCATCGTGCCCACGAGCACGAACGACACGAAGTAGACGACCGCGGCGAGCGGCTGGGCGGTGGAGATGGGCTCGACCGACGCGAACTCGATGGGGTAGTCGGGGAATCCGGCGCTGCCGAACATCTGGATCCGCAGCACGTCGACCCAGCCTTCGAGCGTGAGCACGCTGAAGAGGGTGAGCAGCGCGAGCGGCAGGTTCTCGAAGTGGACCGGATCGTTCTCGCCGAAGAGGAACACGCCCACCACCGCGTAGGTGTAGAGGAGCATCACGAGCAGCAGCAGCACGTAGAGCAGCGAGGGGATCGACCGCAGCGTGGCGGTGACGAGCACCTGCAGGCCGGGCACCGCGGAGGCGAGCCGCAGCACCCGCAGGACCCGGGCGAGCCGGAAGACCTGGAGGTACGCGGTCCCGAAGGGCAGCGCGCAGAAGAGGACGATCACGAAGTCGAAGACGTTCCACCCGTCGCCGAAGAACCGCCACGGACGCGAGCCGAAGGCGGCGATCCGCAGGCCGATCTCGAGCACGAAGAACCAGATGATCGCCCGGTCGAACGTCAGGACGAAGTCGCCCGCGGCGAGCATCACCCGTTCCGACGTCTCGAGTCCGACGAGCACCGCGCCGGCCAGGATCGCCGCGAGGACGAGCATCTGGAACGGACGAGCGGCCACGCACCTCGCGGCGAGGTTGGTCGTGGATCCTGCGGCGTCGCCTCCCGGCGTCATGGATCGTGTCCTCCGGAGGAAGATCCCGGAAATCTACCGCCATCGCGTTCTCGCGACCGGCTCCACTTGGCCAAGCGCCGCATCCGAGGCCCGGATCCGACGACTCCTGCCCGACGCCCGCGCGGTCCGATGCATCCCCTTCCCGATCGATCGTTACGATCGGATCGATCGATGGACTCCGTCGCCTCGACGCGACGCCCCCGGAGGGCGCCTCGCGGCACGAGCCGCCGAAAGGAGCATCCGATGCGCGGCAGGCTCGCGGTCGTCTCCGACATCCACGGCAATGCCGACGCCCTCGAGGCGGTGCTTGCGGAGATCGAGTCGGACTCCTGCGACGGGGTGATCTGCCTCGGCGACACCGTCGGCTACGGGGCGTCGCCAGCGAAGTGCCTGACCTCGCTCATCGCCCTCGGGCCGCGGCTCCTCGTCCACATCCGCGGAAACCATGAAGAGGCGCTCTTCAACGCGGCGAGCTTCAACGAGATGAACCCGATCGCCCGCCGCGCGATCCTCTACACGGCCGCGAACCTCGAACCCGTCCACAAGACCTGGCTCGCCCGCATTCCGGGGCTCTCCGAGTTCGGCCCGGTGCAGTGCATCCACGACAACCCGATTCCGGCGTCGAACACGTATCTGCGCGATCCAGGCGCCGCCGCCTCCGCGTTCCGGGGCGTCGGCCGCGAGTTCTGCTTCGTCGGGCACACCCACGTGCCGCTTCTCTTCGAGACGACCCGGAGCGAGCCCGACGCCGAGCCGCGGCTCGACGAGGTCGTCGCGCATCTGCTCCACGAGGACGAGCCGTTTCACCTCGCCGAGGGCGGACGTTTCATCGTGAACCCGGGTTCGGTCGGTCAGCCCCGCGACGGCGATCCTCGCGCGAGCTTCGGCATGATCGATCTCGACGAGCGGACCTTCACCCTGCGGCGGGTGGCCTACGACGTCGCCGCGGCGCAGGCCGCGATGCACGAGGCGGGGCTTCCCGACCTGCTCGCGGATCGTCTCGCGGTCGGGGTATGAGGCGAGGTGGTGCGGAGCGAGCGAGCGAGCGAGGGAGCAAGGGAGCTGATGGGACCCATGTGCCCGATGGGCCTCGATGGCCCCATGGGAGATGAAACGACGATGGCGTTTCCCCGGTCGCGATCAGCGGTCTCGTCACGCGTGACATGCCGGCAGCGCCCGCTGCGTTCGCGGTGTTCACGCCTGCCGCCGCTCGCGGGGTCCGTCTCGCCTTCCGGGTCCATCCCGTCCATCAGGTCCATGACGTCCATGTCACCGACGATCGACCGAAGCGAGCGCCGACCGGATGACGTGGTCCGCGCCGATCGCGGCACGACAACCGCCGCCCCGACAAGGAGCGGCGGTTGCGATGAGACCTGAAACACTCAGGCCGCGGTGGTGCCGATGTCGACCCCGATCAGTTGCGGCCGCGACGCCGGCCGCGAAGGCCCGCCGCGCCGACGGCGAGCGCCGCGAGACCTGCGCCGCCGGGGACGGCTGCCGGTGCTCCGATCGTGATCGACTGTCCGGCGACACTGTTGTACGCCCAGCCGTTGATCGTCAGCGTGTAGACGCTGGTGGTACCGGTGCGTCCGTTGTTCGAGACGGTGACATCGAAATAGCCGAAGTACGAACCGGAACCCCCGTCGGAGATCGCGAACGCGATGTAGCCCTGCAGCGAACCGCCGTCCGGGGCCTGCCACGAACCCAGCGAATTCGCGACGAACGCTGCGGCGGTGTTCGATCGGGCGCTCAGCCCGATCCGGGTT
>CAZTMB010000021.1:0-14080 GCA_964614695.1 uncultured Isosphaeraceae bacterium
CCTCGGTCGGTCGATGTGCCTCGGTCGCACGGCGGGCAAGATGCCCGTGGTCCACGGCGTGCGCCTCGGTCGGTCGATGTGCCTCGGTCGCACGGCGTGCGAGATGTCCGAGGTCCACGGCGTGCGAGATGTCCGAGGTCCACGGCGTGCGCCTCGGTCGCTCGCTCGACGGGACTCGATCGCGAGTTGTGGCGCAGGTCCGCGTTTCACCCGTTGGCGCGGTCGAGCACCGATGCCGGATCTGCCAATGGCGGTGGACCGCGGGCGTCTCGCCCGCACTTCTGCAGTCCGCGCTTCCGAACACCCGCACGGGCTGCTCTCCAATCTCGAAGATCGCCGCGCTTCTTCCGCCGACCATGCAGGAACGACGCGACCCACCGATACACTCGCGCCGTGGCGAAGTCCTCCGGCAAGTCCCGCACGGTCTTCCTCTGCCGCGAGTGCGGCAGCACCCATCCCCGGTGGGCGGGCCGCTGCCCGGACTGCGGGGTGTGGGACTCGCTCGAGCGCTATCGCGAACCCGAGGCCGCCGATCACGGGAGTTCGCTCCTCGCGGGAGCCGAGGAGACGATCGTCGGGGCGCCGGACGGGCGGCCCTTCGGCGCGGTGCCGCTTGGTGAGGTTCCCGTCGGCGATGTCGCGAGGATCCCTACCGGCGTCGCGGAACTCGACCGCGTCCTCGGTGGAGGCGTCGTGCCAGGAAGCGCCATCCTTCTTGGAGGCGATCCGGGAGTCGGCAAGAGCACTCTGCTGCTCCAGGCCCTTGCCTCGATGGCGGGATCAGTGGGGATGGCGGCAGCCGGCGGTGCTCCCGACCCATCCGTCCCGCGTTCTGTCCTTTATGTATCGAGCGAGGAGAGCGCCTCGCAGGTCAGGCTCCGGGCCGAGCGGCTTGGCGGGGCGGACCGCCCCGGGCTTCTGGTGCTTTCCGAGGTCAGCCTGCCCCGGATCCTCGAGCAGGTCCGCCGCCATCGGCCCGCGGTGATCGCGGTCGATTCGATCCAGATGCTCCATCGCCCGGACCTGCCGGCGGCGCCGGGATCGGCGACGCAGTTGCGGCGTTGCTGCCTGGACCTTGTCGCCACCGCCAAGCGGACGGGAAGCGTTGTGGTCGTCGTCGGCCACGTCACCAAGGACGGGCAGCTCGCCGGACCGAAGCTGCTCGAGCATCTCGTCGACGTGGTGCTCTCCTTCGAAGGCGATCGCCATCACGCGCACCGGGTGATCCGCGCAATCAAGAATCGCTTTGGTTCGACCGCCGAGATTGGCCTGCTCGAGATGGCGACGCACGGGCTGGCGGAGCCGGCGGCGGGCACGCTCGCACTCGACTCGGAAGCCGGCACGCGGCCGGGTTCGGTCGTGTTTCCGACGGTCGCCGGATCGCGTGGGCTTCTCGCAGAGATCCAAGCTCTCACGGCGACCGCGATCCCGGGCACCGCGCGTCGCCGTGCGAGCGGCCTCGATGCAAGCCGCCTGGCGGTGACGATCGCGGTGCTTGAAAAGCACGGCGGCCTGCGTCTCGCCGAGCGCGACGTCTTCGCGGCCGCGACGGGCGGCTTGCGCATCGCGGAGCCCGCGTGCGATCTCGCGGTGGCGCTGGCGATCGCGGGAGCGCACTACGGACGCGTGATCGGTCGCGGGGTCGCCGCGTTCGGCGAAGTTGGTCTGACCGGCGAGGTGCGGCCGGTCGCCAACGCCGAGGCGCGGTACGCCGAGGCGCGGAGGCGAGGCATCGAGCGTGTGATCGTGCCGGCGTCTCAGAAGGATCTCGCCGTGCGCGACGCGTCGATCGATCGCGTTCGCACGATCGGCGAGGCGCTTGAGCGACTCTCGGTGGCCTCGAAGGTTTCGATGGAGATCGAGACCGGCGATGTTGGTCGCGCTTCGACGCGGGCCCCGAAGGTCGGTCGGTAGCGGCCGCGACGTTCGGGGGAGCCGTTCGCGCCCCGCAATCCCGTGGCGGGTCGCGAAAAATCTCCGGACGACCCGATGGGCGATTCGTCGTGGGATCTTCAAGGCCTGAACCCGGCGCATGGTTCGTAAGTGCCTGATTCAAATGCACTTATTGACACAATCCCGGTCGGTGCCGGTGCGGCTTGGATCGGTTGTGCCGGCGGAAGTGGGGGGATTCTTTACGACTTGCGGCAAGTCGCTATAGTCCGCCCCTCATCAATTCGGCCCCGACAGGCCGATAGGTGATTTTCACGTCCGGCCGACGCCTTGGTGGCGTTGGATTCGACGGACGGGTGGATGACGGGTGGGCGACCCCGAGTCGAGTCGACCCCCCAGCAGGAGACTTCCGAATGCGTCTGAACAAGACCGTTGGGCTCCTCGCCGGAACGACCGCGCTGACCCTGAGTGGGGTCTGCTTCGGCAACACCGACGAGGCCAACACCGATGCCCTCGCCCAGATCGCCGAACTGAAGGCGGAACTGGCCCAGATGAAGGCCCAGAACGGCGAGAACTGGCTGACCGAGCAGCGGGCCGACCAGATCCGCGGCATCGTTCAGGACGTCCTCGCGGACGCCGAGACCCGCAGCAGCCTGCAGTCGACCGGTGCGAACGCCGGCTACGACAACGGCTTCTTCATCTCGAGCGCCGACGGCAACTTCTCGCTGAAGATCAACGGCCTCGTGCAGTTCCGCTGGATCCTCAACGGGTCGACCGGCGGCGGCGGCGTCAGCGGCCTCACCGGCCAGAAGTATCACGATTCGTGGGGCTTCGAGGTTCGTCGCGCTCGCGTCGACTTCAGCGGCACCCTTGCCCAGGACTGGAAGTACATGTTCCAGATCCAGTACGGCAGCCCGTTCGGTCAGTCCGCGGGTGACCTTGGCGGCATCCTGGCGGCCAACGGTGCGGGCAACATCAACGTTCTCGAGGCCTACCTCGAGCGTGATGTCGAGCTCGCCGGCACCAGCTTCAGCATCCGCGGCGGCCAGTTCAAGGCGCCGTTCCTCCGCGAGTGGCTCGTCGACGACAGCGATCAGCTCGCCGTCGAGCGTTCGCTCCTCTCCTGGTACTTCTATCAGGGCTACTCGACCGGTCTGCAGCTCGGCTACGAGAGCGACATGTTCCGCGCCGCGGTGGCCTACACCAACGGCCTGAACACGCCGGCCCAGGTGTTCGGTCAGGGCTCCTACGACACGTCGTGGATCTCGAACCCCACCCGCTACTCGTTCGCGGGCCGCCTCGACGTCAAGCTCAGCGGCAACTGGGCCGACTTCGACAACTTCAGCAGCCGCCCGGGTACCGAGGCCGGCATCATGGTCGGCGTCGCCGGCTTCTATCAGTCGTACAACGACAGCCTTGCCGCCGGCTTCGCCGCTGGCCAGAACGTCGGTGGCGCGACTGCGGACATCACCTGGAACTTCGGTGGTGCCTCGATCTTCGCCTCGTTCGTCTGGGAGAACAACAACAGCAACGCCGGAAGCAGCAACCCGTGGGGCTTCTCGGTGCAGGGCGGTTACTTCCTGACCGACGACGTGGAGCTCTTCGGCCGCTACGCCTACGCGAACGCCGACACCACGGGCATTGAGAACACCAAGCTCAACGTGGTCACCGCGGGTCTCAACTACTTCGTCAGCAGCAACGTCAAGCTGACCGCCGACTTCGTCTGGTCGTTCAACGACCTCGGCACCGACTTCGGCAGCGCGACCACCACTGGCCTGCAGCCCGCGCAGGGCGTCGGCAACCAGTACGCGATCCGGACCCAGCTCCAGCTGACGTTCTGATCGAAGCGTCATCCACCCGACGATCGCTCCGCTTGCGGAGCTTCGACGGCTCAACCGGTCGGCCCTTCATGGGCCGGCCGGTTTTCTCTTGCGCTTCGAGGCCTCCGCATCGCCCGCTCGCCGGATCGCAGATCCGGGCGCCGCCTTGGCCGCGTACGGCGACGCGGGCGAAGTCGTCGTTTCAAAACCGGGTGGAAGGCGCTTGGGCACGGGCGGTCGAACACGCATCGCTCTCCGCCGCGTCATGGTTCCGCACAGCTTGACGCCTCGAGCGTCGCGAGCTCATTCTCGACCTCGGTTCCAGTTCCTCACCATGCTTCCGATCTACCCGTTCGCGAGTCCCACTCCTTCGGAGGATGCGTCGTCGATCGCGCCGCTACGCTCCGCGTGATGTCCGACCTGAGCGAGGGCCCCCTCGTCTGGACCGCCTGGCCTCTGCGCGAGCGTCCGCGCGCGGCGATCGGTCTCTTTCTGGCGACGGCGGCGCTCGCGGCGCTGGCGGGGGTGATCGGCGGTGACCTGCTGTGGGGACTGCTGGCGGCCCTGCTCGTCCTCGTCTGGCTCAACGGCTTTCTGATGCCAACGCGCTTCGAGGCTTCGGCCGTCGGCGTGGTCGCGGCCGGTCCGCTCTTCACCCGGCGACTCGCGTGGCGCGATGCGACGCGCCTTGCCATCCAGTCGACGGGAGGCTGGCTTGGAAGGGCGAGCGGGCCGCGATGGCGTCGCAGAGGGATCGACCTGTTCTGGCCCGAGGGGCGTGGGGTGCCGGAGCGCCTCATGGCGCTGGCGCGGGAAGCCTCGCCGACGATCGAGGTTCGAGACCTTCGGCCTGAAGCGCCCGGCTCGATCGCCTCCGCGCGGACGCGAGATGAAGAGGGTCGACGCGCGGTCGCGGCCGGCTCCAACTCCGCAGGCGAGGGCCACTCCCGATGAAGCGTCTCCGCGAGATCCTTTCGAACGCCTTCGCGGTCGACCCGCCCGGCCCCGCCGAGCCGACCGACGACGAGCGTCCGATCGTCGATCGCCTGTGCCGGGAGGTCGTCAAGCGCCGCATGACCGCGCCGGCGCTCCTGGCGCTCGAGTGCAGTCGGCCCATGAACTACCTCGGCAGCCAGGCGATGCACTTCTTCCAGCCGATGGCGTCGGTGCTGGTGAGCCCGAAGCACTGGGACGCGTTCGCGGCGTTCCTCGAACGACGGGGCTCGCTCGAGTACTTGGCGCGGCGGATCGAGGATCTCGAGCGTGAACGCGAGGAGACCGGTGGCTCGGGCGAGGAACCCAAGGGTTCCTGATCTCGCCGTCGGTCCCGTATCCTGTCCGACCTCGCGACGGTCCGGGAGATCTCCGCGAGTTCGATGAGGAGCGACGCCGGCAGGCGCGGAACGACCCGATGAGCTCAACCCACGCCGCGAAGCACTCGGGAGACGACCATCCGGCGATCGATCCCGCCCGGATCTCGGTGATCCTCGCGACCGACTGCGGCTCGACGACGACCAAGGCGATCATGATCGAGCGGACCGCCGATGGCTTCCGCCAAACCTTCCGCGGCGAAGCGCCGACCACCGTCGAGGAGCCCTTTGCCGACGTGACCGTGGGCGTGACGAACTCCGTCTCGGAGATCGCGGAGCTCTCCGGGCGCCGGCTCGTCGCCGACGACGGCACGATCATCCGCCGCACGAGCCCCGACGATCCCAACGGCTGCGACATCTACATCTCGACCAGTTCCGCCGGCGGCGGCCTGCAGATGATGGTCGCCGGCGTCGTCAAGCAGATGACCGCCGAGAGCGCGAAACGCGCAGCGCTTGGTGCGGGCGCGATCGTCATGGACACGATCGCCGCCAACGACAAGCGTCGGCCGCACGAGCAGATCCAGCGGATCCGCGAGCTGCGGCCCGACATGGTGCTCATCTCCGGCGGCACCGACGGCGGCAACACGACGCAGGTCGTGCAGCTTGCGGAGCTGATCGCGCCGGCGAAGCCGCGTCCGCGATTCGGCGGCGAGTATCGACTGCCGATCATCTTCGCGGGCAACAAGGACGCTCGCCCCGCGGTCGAGAAGGTCTTCGGTGGCCCAGGCTTCGATCTCTCCGTCGTCGAGAACCTCCGTCCGACGATGGAACAGGAGAACCTCGGGCCCGCGCGGGACCGCATCCACGACGTCTTCCTCGAACACGTCATGGCCCACGCTCCGGGCTACGACAAGCTGATGACCTGGACCGACGCGGCGATCATGCCGACGCCGGGCGCCGTCGGCGACATCCTGCAGACGATCGCCAAGCGGCAGGGGATCAACGCGGTCGGCGTCGACATCGGCGGCGCGACCACCGACGTCTTCAGCGTCTTCGATGGCGTGTTCAACCGCACGGTGAGCGCCAACCTCGGGATGAGCTACTCGATCTCGAATGTCTGCGCCGAGGCGGGCATGGATCGCATCCTGCGGTGGGTGCATCTGGACATGGACGAGCGGGAGCTCCGCAACCGGGTCAAGAACAAGATGATCCGGCCGACGACGATTCCGCAGACGCTCGAGGCGCTCGTCTTCGAGCAGGCGGTCGCCCGCGAAGCGCTTCGCCTCGCGTACCAGCAGCACAAGGAGTTCGCGACCACCCTCAAGGGCGTGCAGCAGCAGCGCACCGTCGGCGACGTCTTCAGCCAGCAGGCCGGCGGACAGAGCCTCGTCGACAACATGCGGCTCGACCTGCTGGTGGCCTCGGGCGGCGTGCTGAGCCACGCGCCGCGCATGAGCCAGACCGCGCTGATGCTGATCGACTCCTTTGAGCCCGAGGGCTTCACGAGCCTCGCGAAGGACTCGATCTTCATGATGCCGCACCTCGGCGTGCTCGCGGGCGTGCACGAGCAGGCGGCGATGGAGGTCTTCGAGCGCGACTGCCTCATCGTGCTTGGCGCCTGCGTCGCGGCGAAGGGCGAGGGCAAGGCGGGCAAGCCGTGCTTCCGCTTCTCGATCTCGGGCGGCGGGCTCTCCGAGAAGGGGCAGATCGCGGTGGGCGACCTGCTTCGCTTCCCGCTCGCCCCCGGCGCGACGGCGACCGTCGAGGTGCAGCCCGAGCGAGGCTTCGACTGCGGCGCCGGACCGGGCAAGGCGCTCTCGCGAGAGGTTCGCGGCGGCACGGTCGGACTCGTCCTCGATGCCCGCGGGCGCCCGCTGTCCCTTCCGACCGAGACCTCCGAGCGCCGCGCGAGCCTGCGTCGGTGGTTCGAGGCGATGGACCTGTATCCTGCCTGACGGGGTCGAATCCCCGCGACGGCGATCCGAGAGCGACCCGAGAGCGACACGCCCGATGGCGAAGGCCTACACCCCCGGACTCAAGGTCACCCCGCGGATCTCCTTCCGCTCGCGCCGGCTTCTTCCCATCTCGGGCAAGGTGCTCGTGTCGAAGGGCGATCGCGTGAACGGCGACCGAATCGTCGCAGAGACCTTCATGGAGGGCGACGTCACGCCCTTCAACGTCGCGGCGAAGCTCGGCTGCACGCCGGCGGAAGTCCCGTCGCTTCTCCTGAAGAAGGAGGGCGAGCGGGTCTCGGCCGACGAGGTGATCGGCCGCAGCAAGGGGATCTTCGGGATGTTCAAGAGCGAGTGCCGCGCGCCAGCGACCGGCACGCTCGAGACGATCTCCTCGACGACCGGGCAGGTCCTGATCCGCGGCGAGCCGATTCCGGTCCGCGTGCGGGCCTACATCGACGGCACGGTCGCGGAGGTCCTTGAAGGCGAGGGCTGCGTGGTCGAGGCGGAGTCGGCACTTGTTCAGGGCATCTTCGGGATCGGCGGCGAGACCGCGGGCCCGATCGCGATGGCGTGCAAGGATCCCGCCGAGGAGCTGCACGAGGACCTCGTCCTTCGCGAGCACAAGGGCTGCGTCGTGATCGGTGGGGCGAGGGTCACCGTCGCGGCGCTTCGCAAGGCGAGGGAGGTCGGCGCCGCCGCGGTCGTCTCGGGCGGCATCGACGACAGCGATCTCAAGGAACTCCTCGGCTACGACCTTGGCGTCGCGATCACCGGATCGGAGCAGATCGGGCTGACCGTGGTCATCACCGAGGGCTTCGGCGAGATCGCGATGGCGAAGCGCACCTTCGATCTGCTCGCCGCCAAGCGAGGCGCGACCGCGAGCGTCAACGGCGCCACGCAGATCCGTGCCGGCGTGATGCGTCCGGAGATCGTCGTGCCGCTCTCGCAGGGCGACGGCGCGGTCGCGGCCAAGGCGAGTGAAGGCGTGCTCGAGATCGGAAGCCTCGTGCGGATCATCCGCGATCCGCACTTCGGGGTGATCGGCACGGTAGCGAACCTGCCGCCCGAGCCGCAGGTGCTCGGTTCGGGATCGAAGTCGCGGGTGCTCGGGGTGAAGCTCGCCGACGGCGAGGAGGTCACCGTGCCCCGCGCGAACGTCGAACTGATCGAAGGGTGACGACTGCGATCGAAGCGGCGATGCCGCGACGGAGGCCATTGCATGCGAGAAGCCGCCTCATGAGTCCGACCCGCACGCGAGGCTTCCTCCTCGCAGGGCTGGCGTCCTTGGCGATCGCCGCGGCGTCGATGGCGGCGCCACCGGCGCCGACCGACGTGATCGCGATCGATCGTCCCTTCGACGCGGGCAAGGCGCTGCGGCTTCAGTGGAAGAACGCCGACGACTCGAGCCGCGCCGGGTACCTCGTCTTCAGAAGCCTGCTTCCGGCGGAGATCAAGCAGGCCGACCGCGACTCTCGCGTGGCGTCGGCGACCGCCGCCGCCGACGCGGCGCGAGCCTCGACCTTCGAGAGTCTGGTTGCGCAAGGCATTGCGCCCGAAGACGCCCGGATGCAGGCCGAGCAGGCGGCGCAGGCGGCTGGAAACGCCGCGGCTGCCGCGTGGACGCCCGACGAGGAGAGCCGCGGCGACGTGCGGTGGACGCTCGTCGGCGTCGCGGACGCGGACGCGACGAGCTTCGACGTCGACAAGCTCGTCGACGGATCGAACTACCTGCTCGCGATCCAGCCCTTCGATCGCGACGGCGCGAAGGGACCGATCGTGCCGATCGAGGAGGAACTCGCGGCAAGCCCGAGCGCCCTCGACGCGAAGCGCCTACCGCTGCTCTTCATCCTGCTCCTGCTCTGCGGCACGGTGCTCGCGTTCATCTCGATCGCCCGCCGCGGCAAGCCGCTCAAGATCCGCACCATCGCGGGTCTCGCCGCGGTCGAGGAGGCGGTGGGCCGCGCGACCGAGATGGGTCGTTCGGTCCTCTACATCAACGGCATCCAGGACATGGACGACCTGCAGACGGTCGCGGGCATCAACATCCTCGGCCGCGTCGCGAAGATCGCCGCCGAGTACGACGCCCGCGTCGAGGTGCCGACGAGCCGGTCGCTCGTGATGACCGCGGCGCGGGAGACCGTGCACGCGTCCTACCTCTCGGCCGGGCGCAGCGACAACTACAACCCCGACCTCATCTACTACGTGACCGACGAGCAGTTCGGCTTCGTCGCCTACGTCAGCGGCACGATGGTCCGCGAGAAGCCCGCGGCGTGCTTCTACATGGGCGCGTTCTTCGCCGAGAGCCTCATCCTCGCCGAGACCGGCAACTCGATCGGGGCGATCCAGATCGCCGGCACCGCCATGCCGAGCCAGCTGCCGTTCTTCGTCGCGGCCTGCGACTACACCCTGATCGGCGAGGAGTTCTTCGCCGCGAGCGCCTACCTCTCGGGTCAGCCCGACCAGCTCGGCAGCCTGAAGGGCCAGGACGTCGGCAAGCTGCTCGTGGGCGCGGTGCTGCTCGTCGGCGCGACCCTTGCGACGATCGCCGCGGTCACGGGCAGCGAGGCGATCGCCGGCGCGGTCTCGTTCCTTCGCAACGTCATCCTCGGGAGCTGAGCCGACACCATGAGACGCACCGTTCCCATCCTGATCACCGCGATCGCCGGAGTGGCGCTGGTGGTCTCCTCCTTCCTGCCCGCGACGCGGGGCTGGGGCGAGGACGTCGCCACCTGGTTCAGCATCCTCGCGAGCGTCGCCTTCATCCTCGGCGGCGGAAACCTGCTGAAGGTCCACCTCCGCAAGATCTCCGACCGCGGCTCGGGCTGGGGCTACTCGACGATCGTGCTCGCGTGCTTCTTCGCGACGCTGTGGGTCGGCCTCTTCAAGGTGGGCGTGCATCCGAACCCCAAGTACCCCGACGTTGCCTACAGCGGCGAGACGCAGGGCATCGGCAGTCCGTTCTGGTGGCTCTACGAGTACGCCTTCAAGCCGCTCACCTCGACGATGTTCGCGATGCTCGCGTTCTACGTCGCGAGCGCCGCGTTCCGGGCGTTCCGGGCGAAGAACTTCGAGGCGGTGCTCCTGCTCGGCACCGCGTTCATCATCCTGCTTGGCCGGACCTTCGCGGGCGTCGTGCTGACGGGATGGATCCCCGAGGACTCCGCCTTCGCCGGGCTTCGGCTCGAGAACCTCTCGGTCTACGTGATGCAGGTCTTCAACACCGCAGGCAACCGCGCGATCATCATCGGGATCGCGCTGGGCATCGCCTCGACGAGCCTGAAGATCCTGCTCGGCATCGACCGCTCCTACCTCGGTTCGGGAGACTGACCGATGCTCAAGGCGCTTCAGAACCTCGACCGTCGCTGGATCTTCCTCCTCATGGGCCTCGCCGTCGCGGTGCCGATCCTCGTGATCGGCGTCACCGGCAAGACCTTCCCCGAGACGCCGACGCCGCTCGCCCAGTCGGTCTTCGACTCGGTCAACGACCTGCCGAGCGGCTCGAAGGTGCTCCTGAGCTTCGACTACGACCCCGCGAGCGAAGGCGAGCTCGGTCCGATGGCGACGTCGCTCGTCCGGCACTGCGCGGAGAAGGGCCACAAGCTCTACTTCATGGCGCTCTGGCCGGTCGGGCCGCGGATGGTCCAGCAGAACATCCGCCGGGTGATCCTGGCCGACTATCCGCACTACGTCTACGGCGAGGACTACGTCGACCTGGGCTTCAAGGCGGGCAACGAGGCGGTCATCAAGGTGATCGTCACCGACTTCAAGCAGTACTTCACGACGGACGTTCGGGGCACGCCGGTCGAGGAGATCCCGATGATGCGGGAGGTCCGCAGCGTGCAGGACGTGGATCTGCTCGTCAACGTCAGCGCGGGCTACCCCGGCAGCAAGGAGTGGGTGCTCTACGCCTCGACGCCCTTCGGCCGCTCCGCGTCGAATCCCGAGGGCTTCCAGACCGTCGCGGGCTGCACCGGCGTGCAGGCGCCGCTCATGTACCCCTACATCCCCAAGCAGTTGACGGGACTCCTCGGGGCGATCAAGGGCGCCGCCGAGTACGAGTTCCTCGTCAACACATGGATCCGCGAGCGCCGCATCGCCGCGGTGCTCGAGCAGGGCGGTGTCGGACCCGAGCAGGCGATGGACCTCGCGCAGGAGTTTGCGAAGAGTCCAGGTGCCGCGCAGGACTTCACGGTCTCGGGTGAGGCGGCGTCGCTCTCGCCCGAGGTCAAGGCCGAGCTGATCGCGGCCGCCGATGCGCCGATCCCCGGCAAGTACCTCGAGGGGCAGCGCCGCATGGGACCGCAACTCGTCGCGCACCTCCTGATGGTGGTGCTGATCCTCGCGGGCAACGCGATCTACTTCATGAGCCGCAAGCGGGGAGGCACCCGATGAACGCCCGCACCCTGGCCTGGACGGTGATCCTGATCGTCGCCGCGGCGCTGCTCGCATGGCGTGCCTCGAGCGGCATCGGCATGGGCAAGATCTACGTCGAGCGCGTCGACAAGTCCTTCGTCGAGACGACCGTGCCGCCGCCGCCCGGCGCCGACGAGACGGAGACCGCGCAGACCGTGTGGCTTCCCGCCGCGAGCCCCGAGGTCGAGCGCTACGCGACCGCCGAGCAGAAGTCCGCCGCCATCTCCTGGACCGACACGCTGCAGGTGCCGCCGCGGGACTACTTCGAGGCGCAGGCCGCGGATCCGGCGCAGACGAAGATCGTCCTGGACTGGACCCGCACGATCGGCGTGTGGATCGCCGCGTTCTTCACCCTCGCGATCTTCTCGTTCCTCTACGCCGACAACCCGTTCTATCGCCTCGCCGAGGCCGTCGTCGTCGGCGTCTCCGCGGGCTATTGGATGGTGGTCGGCTTCTGGGACATCCTCGTCCCGAACCTGCTCGGCAAGCTCGCGCCGACGTTCACGAAGACGTGGTTCCTGCCGGGTCTCAACGCGACCGAGGTCGAGTGGGCGTACCTCGTGCCGCTTGCCTTCGGCGTCATGCTCGTGTGGCGGCTCATGCCCAAGGGCGGATGGATCAGCCTCTGGCCGCTCGCGTTCATCGTCGGCACCACCGCGGGCCTGCGCATGGTGGGCTACATCGAAGGCGACTTCCTGAGCCAGGTCTCCTCGAGCGTCATTCCCCTCGCGGTGCCCGTCGAAGGCGCTGCAGGCGGCGTGGACTGGATGGCGAGCTTCTGGGCGAGCCTCAAGAACGTGCTGCTGCTCGTGGGCATCCTCGCGTGCCTCACGTACTTCTTCTTCAGCGTCGAGCACAAGGGCGGCGTCGGCAAGGTTGCGAGGGTGGGCATCTGGTACCTGATGATCACCTTCGGCGCCGCGTTCGGCTTCACGGTGATGGGCCGCATCGCGCTGCTTGCGGCGCGGCTCGAGTTCCTCTTCGACGACTGGCTCTGGATCATCGATCCCACCGATCAGCGCAGCCTCGTTGCCGCGGCGGCCATGCTGATCGGCTGATCGAGGCCGGTCCCGCAAGCGATGCTCGCGGGAGCGTCGGACTCGTCGCGAAGGGTCCGGCGCGTGGATCGGAGCAGAAGGAACGTCGATCGATCAAGGCGCCGGCGCGGCCGGACTGTCGTTGACGAGCAGGCCGATCGGAGCCGAAGGCGTGCCGCTTGCCTGCATGCCGATCGTGAAGCTCGTTCCGCTGCAGACGTTGCCGTTCCAGGTCTCGTTGACGATCCGGATCGTTCCGTCGCTGCGCGGCACCAGCACCCCGTTCCAGACGCTGTCGACGGTGAAGGTCGAGGCGGTGAAGAGCGCCTCCCAGCCGCTCAGGCACTGACCGGTGTCGTTGTGGATCGTCAGGTTGGCGATGAAGCCGCTTCCCCAGTCGTTGGTCACCTCCCACACGTAGGTGAATCCGTCGAGCTGACACTCGTCGAGGATGCCGTTGCCGTCCGCGTCGAGCGAGGGATCCGCGGCGATCTCGCAGGCGTCGGGAACGAGGTCGAGGTCGCAGTCGCTCACGAGCCCGCTCGCGATGGCGCAGACGTCCCACACGCCGTCGCCATCGCAGTCGGGCTGTTCCTGACACTCGTCGGGGATGCCGTCGAGGTTGCAGTCCGCGGCGCCAGCCTCGATCTCGTCGTAGTCCGAATCGCCGTCGCCGTCGCAGTCGGGTCCGCAGGAGCCCCAGTCGCCGAGGAGCGCCGCGACGTCGGAGGCGTCGGTCTGCCCGTCGCCGGTGACATCGCCGGCGGGGCTGCCCCAGCCGATCAGCATGAGGCCGAGGTCGCCGCCGTCGACCCGACCGTTTCGGTCGAGATCGCCGGCGCACTCGCAGGTCGCGGTGCAGTCGCCGAAGTCGACGTCCGCGAGCATGTAGAAGCCCTCGCCGACCGGATCGATGCGCTGCCAGATCACGTAGAGCGAGTGCCTTCCCGAGCGTGGCGGAAGCGTGACGGTGAACGTGTACTCGTTGCCCGCAAGCGAGACCGGGCCGACGGGGATCGGACGCATCTTGCTCCAGGTCAGCGGCTCATGCCCCCACTCGTGGTCAGGGGTCGTCAGGAAGGCGTAGATCTTCAGCGGGTTGTGCGGTGTCGAGGCATGGATCGACACTTCGAGCGGGCCGGCGGTCACCGGCGTCGTCGGCCAGAGATCGCTCACGGTGTCGAAGGCGGCGAAGCGCGGGTTGTTCGCGCTCGCGAGCTTCCCGTCGGGCACGATCTGGTCGTACTGCACGTCGAATTGGTCGTGCTGCGCCGCGGGTGCGAAGTTGACCAGTTCGTTCCAGTTCCAGCACGCATCGACGTCCTGATTGATGACGCCTTGCAGGAAGGGATCCGGGTTGTTCATGCACCCGCCCGACCAGGCGCGATAGATGCGGCTCGGCGGAGACGAGAGCGTGCCGTGACCAACCGCCGCAGGCGTCGCGAAGGTCGCGAGCAGAAGGCCCGTCGTCGCGAACCTGCGGAGCCGGTTGTGGAGGGGACTGGTCATCGAGTCCATCGTGGAGTGGGTCATGGAAGGATCCTCGTCGCGACGACCGTGACGAGGCGGACCTCGCCGTCGTGCGGGTGGAACGTCGGGACGGTCACGCCGCTCTCCCATGTTCGCCCGGGGCGCGTCGAGGATCGTCCGGCATG
>CAZTMB010000021.1:14180-32437 GCA_964614695.1 uncultured Isosphaeraceae bacterium
CGGTCACGCCGCTCTCCCATGTTCGCCCGGGGCGCGTCGAGGATCGTCCGGCATGGTGAGGCGACGACCTCAAACCCGCGCCGCACCGCGTCACCCCGCGGGTTCGAATGGTGCCACCGGTTCGTGGCCGCCGCGGGCACGTCGCGCAAGCAGGTCCAAGCGACGTGATCAGGCGGGATGCCCGAGCGATTCGCGCTGGCGCGAGACTCGACCAATCGATGCTTCGGTGACGGGTGCGACAGCGATGCCTCGCACGAGCATGATTCTCTCGCGCTCTCGACAAGGAGGCGAGAGATCGCTTCGTCAGCCGGCGCGTCTCGGCGTCGGCCGGATCACGGTGATCTGGATCTCCGCTTCGAGCGCGTCGAGAACGCGGTTGGCGCGCTCGATCGACGCCCCGTGGTACTCGTTCCGCTCGTCGCGGGAGACCTGCGACTCGTGCACCCCGAGCCGTTCGGCGAGTTCTCGCTGCGAGACCCCTTGCGCGATCCGCAGGCCGATCAGCATGCGGCCGAATCGATCGAGGTTGACGATCGGATCGACCTCGCCGCGTTGCAGGCGCTCGTACGACTCGACCTCCTCGACGAGTTGCAGATGGAAGCTCTCGAGCGGCTCCATCGCGCGGCGGACCTCCGCGGTCTTGAGGCCCTGCCTGCGGAGGTTCGCGCGGTGCGCGGAGAGCCGTTCGGCCTCCTGATCGAGGCGCTCTCGCGCGAGGCGGTGCTCCTGGTCGGTGCGGATCATGCGGCGACCCCGTAGGCGGCATGGCGAAGCAGATGGACGATCCCCCGCGGCCGGCCATCGCGGCGGGAGCGCCTGAAGAGGCTCGGGAACTCGAGTTCGTGCCCGAACTCGTCGCGCACTCCGGAAAGAAGCCCGGGCACGTGCGGATAGAGCTCGACGCGGTAGTGGTGCCACATCGGAAGCTGCCGCTTGAGCGAGTTGAACGCGGGCCTTCGCGCCTCGCTCGCCCAGGTCCAGCAGCGGTGGGGATCGAGCCGGTTGAGATCCGACTGCAGGCTGCCGTCGAGCAGCCGCCTCCGGTCGCAGAGGAAGTAGCCGTCGATGTCGTGAGGATGCGGCTTGTCCTCGGCGAAGGAGCCGTCGATGAAGATCTCGGTGACGCCGACCTCCCACAGCTGCGACGCGAGCGTCGCGAGCTGTTCGACGAGGAGGCGCCGCCACACCGCGTCCCACTCGCGGGCCCGGATGCCCGGAGGACCCGCCACGAGGATCGAGTCGCGGAGTTCGTCGAGCGTGGCGGGATGATCGCCCGGCGGCAGCATGCCGGAGGCGTCGAAGGCGGGGATCGGCGGCATGGGGACGGTCTCCATGACAAGGCAAGAGTAGCATGCTTGACATAAATGTCAAGTTTATGATCTCGCTGAAGACATCCGGCGGGCGCCTCCTTGCGCCAGCCGGATGGACGGGAACGACTCTGGCTCCGCCTCAGCGGCGGCGGCGACTTCGGGCGACGATCGCGCCGAGGCCGAGCAGGGCGAGGGCGCCCGGGGTCGGGACCGGACGGCTCTCGAGGCGGAGGTTGTCGAAGCGGATGTTGCCGGTCGCGGACGTGGCGCCGCCGATCGTGATCCGCAACTCCGTGACGCCTCCGAACAGTTGGGTAGGGGCGTTGAACTCGAAGCTGTGCACCGGCCAGTCCGGACCTCCCGAGAACGCGCCGACCTCGATCCAGTTCCCGCCCACCCATGCTTCGACCCGGTTGTCGGCGAAGCCGCTGTCGGTGCGCCGGCACGCGAAGGAGAGCGTGAGCCGCTCGGCAGCGCCGGTGGCGGCGGTCAGATGGATCGCGCGCCCGTTCTGCGCCTGCCCGACGATCGAGAGCGCCGCGCCCGCGACATCGCCGCCGAACGCGTTGGTGGCGGTCCCCGCGAAGGCGCTCAACGCGCCGGTCACGGCGGTCAGGTCGACCAGTCCGCTGCCATGGTCGGCCGCGACGGTGAAGTCGGTCTCGGGATTCCACGCGTTGAAGTTCCACGCGGCGATGAGTTCCGCCGAGACGGGCGACCCGGCGACCAAGGCCAGGGCGAAGCCGGCGATCGCCGCGCAGAGCGGTCGAGGGCGGGCGATGTCCGAAGACGATGCGATCGAGACGAGCGAGCGAAGGGTCGATGGCATGACGAAGCTCCCAGAGGCGCCGCGAGACGAGCGGAACGTATGGAGCGGGTCGCCCGGGTCTGGATCAAGTTGCCGAAACGCCGAAGCAGATCCAATCGTTCGGTGATCGCGTCGACAGGCATGTCCGCCACGCGTCGCCCGAGCCGAATGGTGTCCCCCGACAACTGCGCCAACGAGGCGACCCGGAATGCGGTCGGCGCGTCGAACCCGTCATCGCGGCGGAGGAGCCGCACGTTCGCGACGACGCGGTTGCCGGCGGATCAGATCAGCAGGCTTCGCCCGGTCATCTGCGCAGGCTGCGGCAGGCTCATCATCTCGAGGAGCGTCGGCGCGACGTCGGCGAGGCGGCCGTCGTCTCGAAGTTCCGCGCCGCGGAATCGATCCCCCACGACGACGAGCGGCACCGTGTAGTTGGTGTGCGCCGTGTGCGGCCGTCCGGTCTCCGGATCCTTCATCTGCTCGGCGTTGCCGTGATCGGCGGTGACGATCAGGGAACCGCCGCGGGCAAGCGTCGCGTCGACGATCCGCCCCACGCACTCGTCGACCTTCTCGACCGCCGCGATCGCCGCGTCGAGGCTTCCAGTGTGGCCGACCATGTCGGGGTTGGCGAAGTTGACGACGAGAAGCGCTTCGCAGTCGGGCGCCGCGAGGCGGGCGAGCACCGCTCGGCACACGCCTTCCGCGGACATCTCGGGCTTCTGGTCGTAGGTCGCGACGTCGCGCGGGCTCGGCACGATCTCGCGATGCTCGCCCGGAAACGGCTCCTCGCGATAGTCGTTGAAGAAGAAGGTGACGTGCGGGAACTTCTCCGTCTCCGCGCAGCGGAACTGCGAGAGGCCGGACTTGGAGATCGTCTCGCCGAGCGTGCCGATCATCTTCGGCGGCTTCGGGAAGGCGACTTCGACCGGAAGACCGTGCTCGTACTCGGTGAAGGTCGTGAAGAGGAGATTCGCCGGGCGCCGTCCGCGGTCGAAGCCTGCGCCTTCGACTCGCGACCATGCCGCATCATCGAGCACGAACGCCTTGACGAGTTCGCGTGGTCGGTCGCCGCGGAAGTTGAAGAAGACGACCGCATCGCCGTCGCGGATGCGTCCGTCCTCGCGAAGCGCCGGGCGAGCCGCCGGCGCGATCGCGGTCGGCGGAATGAACTCGTCGCCGCGACGCGAGGCGTCCTCCGGGTGGGCGTAGGCGTTCTCGACCGCGGCCTCCGCCGACTCCGAGAACGCTTCCGGCGGCCCCACGAGGCATCGCCAGGCGCGTTGGACCCGATCCCAGCGGTGGTCGCGGTCCATCGCCCAGTAGCGACCCATCACGGAGGCGATCGCGCCGCCATGCTCGGCCAGCGCCCGCTCGATCGATCGCACGTAGTCGAGTCCGCCGGTGGGAGAGGTGTCGCGGCCGTCGGTGATCGCCTGGATCAGGATGCGGTCTCCCGGAACGCCTTCGCGGCGGGCCATCTCAAGCAGTGCCAGGAGATGCGGCAGGTCGCTGTGGACCTGCCCGTCGCTGACGAGTCCGAGCAGGTGCACGCGTCCGGAACCGCTCGCGGCCCGCTTGAAGGCGGCGCGCAGGGCCGGATTCCCGAAGAACGAGCCGTCGCGGATCGCCCGCGTGATCCGCATGAGTTCCTGATCGACGATCCGGCCCGCGCCGAGGTTCTGATGCCCGACCTCGGAGTTGCCCATGACCGGGCCTTCCGGTCCGCTCGGCAGGCCGACGTCCTCGCCGCTTGTGGCGATCAGCGTCGAGGGCCACTCCGCGACGAGCCGGTCGGCGACCGGCGTGCGGGCCAGCCGGATCGCGTTGAACGCGTCCTGTTCGGGATGCGGATTCTCGCCCCAGCCGTCGCGAACGACGAGCACCGTCGGCGCGCGCGAGGCGGAGTTCGAGGTGTTCGGCGAGTCGCTCATGGCGGGCTCCGGCACGGCAGTGGGAAGTCTCGGAGTATCGCACGTCTCGTCGAGTCGTCGTCGCGGTTGTGTCCTTGCGGCGCGCGACCTATCCTCGTCGCCATGACGAAGTCCATCGCGGAGACGCCCTCGGTCGGATCGGCGGAGACCTCGCTCCGGGAGCGCCTCGAGCAGGTTCGGACGCGGATTCGCGACGCCGCGCGACGTGCCGGTCGCGACCCGCGCGAGATCGCCCTCATCGCGGTCACCAAGTACGCCTCGATCGATCTCATTCGCGAGGCGATCGGGCTTGGTCAGGTCGACTTCGGCGAGAACCGGGTGCAGCAGCTCGTGCAGCGGGCTGCGCAGATCGACGAGCACTTTGCGCGTCGCCGTCAGTTGCCCGAGGCCGCCGGCGACGCCTCGCATCCGACCTCGGTCCGCTGGCACATGATCGGTCATCTGCAGCGGAACAAGGTCCGAAAGGCGGTCGAGTTGTGCCGGCTGATCCACGGCGTCGACAGCCTGCGGGTCGCCGAGGAGATCCAGGCCGCGGCGGCCCGCCGCGAGACGCCGGTCGAGGTGCTCGTTCAGGTGAACGTCGCGGGCGAGGCCAGCAAGAGCGGTGTGGCCCCGGCCGCGGCGCGGCACCTCGTCGACCAGATCGAGACCATGATCAACGTGAAGGCTCGCGGGCTCATGTGCATGGCGCCGCTCGGGCCCGACGGCGAGCCGGCGATCGATCAGGCGAAGCGCACCTTCGACCGCTGCCGCGAGCTCTTCGAGGACATCAAGGCCGCCCGAGCCGGCGGCGACCGCTTCGATTTGCTCTCGATGGGCATGAGCGGCGACTACGAGATCGCCATCGAGTGCGGCGCGAACCTTGTGCGGGTGGGTTCGGCGATCTTCGGCGACGGACCGGTCGATGGCGACGGGGACGACGCCGAGAGCGAAGACGCCGACGAGTCCTGATCCAAGCCGCCGCGACGCCGCGCGTCAGGTTCCTGCGGCGTCCTCCGCCGCTTCGAGCGGGAGGTTCTCCGCACGAGCCGCCTCGGCCGCATCCCAGCTTCGATGTTGGCGAGCGACGGGGATCCCTCGGAAGCGGCTTCGGCAGCGATAGCAGACCAGAAACGTCCGCGCGAGCACGAGCAGCGCGACATCGGTCAGCAGCACCACGACCAGCCCGACCAGCACGCGAGGATCGTCCGCGTAGCCGAGCAGCGCGAGCACCATGCCCGCGAAGGCCAGCACGATGACGAAGGGCGTGACCGCGGGCACCGATCGCCGCCGAAAGAGGTTCGCGCCTCCGCAGACCGGGCAGCGGCGGAGGCGGCCGGCGTCGTCGAGCGAGCCCTCCCAGTCGAGGAAGAGTTCCTGCGACTCCTCTCGGCTCGACAGCCGCACCATCGGTGGTCGCTCGCGTGGATCGATCGACGCGCGGCCGAGCATCCGACGGTCGTGAGGATCGCGAGCTTCGAGGATCATGGCGCAGCGAGGCGACTTCGCGCAGACGTCAGCGTCGTCCGGACGCCGCGGCGGCCTGATTGTTCCGAGGCCCCGCGGGCTCCCAACCACTCGAGCGGGCCTCGAGCCGGGTGATCAACTCGTCGAAGACGATTTCCGGCGGCGGTGCGGCGTCGATCACCGCATACCGGTTCGGCCATCGGCGGGCCTGCTCGAGGAATCCCTCGCGGACGCGGCGATGGAACTCGGCGCTCCGCTGTTCGATGCGGTCCCTTTCCGCGGCCATGCGGGTCGCGGCGACGGTTTCGTCGACGTCGAGGACGACGGTGAGATCCGGAAGCAGTCCGCCCGTCGCGACCTCGCCGACCGCGGCGATCTCCGAGAAGGAGAGCCCGCCCGCGGTGCCTTGATA
Source organism: uncultured Isosphaeraceae bacterium (assembly GCA_964614695.1). Classification (GTDB taxonomy): domain Bacteria; phylum Planctomycetota; class Phycisphaerae; order Phycisphaerales; family SM1A02; genus VGXO01. Next base: position 20,088 of record CAZTMB010000021.1, read on the forward strand.
GGCAAGCGTCGAGCTGATGAAGCGATCCGAGACGACGGTGCCTCCGCCCGCGAGAGCCGGCATGATCCGCTCGCGGCAGAGTTGGGAGCGGCTCGCCATGTAAAGGAGCATCTCGCACCGGAGATCCATCTCGGCGCAGGCCGGATCGAGCAGGATCTCGCGGATGCGCTCGCCGATCGCAGTGCCGCCGGGCTCGCGGACCTCCGAGGCGTCGAGCCCGACCGATCGCAGCCATTCGACCAGTCGGGTCCGCTGTGTGCTCTTGCCGCAGCCGTCAGGGCCGTCGAGGACGATCAGCCTGCCGCGAAGTCGCTCGGTCCACGGGGAGGAGGTCATCCGGGCGTTATCGCGGGAGCGGGCGGACGCCGCAACCCCAAGGGTGTCGGGCGAGTCGTCAGGGTTTTCCGTCGCAAGGTCGCGACAAATGCCGGAGTCCGATGCCGAGGCAAGCCGATAGCCGGTCGATAACCCGGCGCGATGTTCGCCTCTGCAGCGGATCGAGGCAGGACGCCGATCTCAGACGACCTCCTGGGAACCCCTTCCCACGACGGTCTCCGGAATCAGAGGAGTGATCCATCTCATGTCGGATCCAAGGACGGTTCTCCGAACGGCGCTCGGATGCACACTCGGGACCCTGCTCGCGGCGATGCCCGCGACTTCCCTGCATGCAGCCGACGATGACGGCGCGATGACCCTTCAGGAGATGGCTCGCCGTCTCCGGGAACTCGAGACCGCGAACGACGGGCTTCGTCAGGAGGTCCGAGACCTCAAGGCGAAGGATGGCGAGGACTGGCTGACCGAGGAACGCTCGTCGCAGATCCGCGGGATCGTGACGGACGTCCTCGCCGATGCCGAGACCCGCTCGAGCCTTCAGGAGTCGGCGATCACCGCCGGCTACAAGAACGGCTTCTTCATCGCGAGCCCCGACGGCGCGTTCACGATGAAGGTGCAGGGCCTGTTGCAGACCCGGTTCACGTGGAGCCACCTCGGCGGCCAGCCGGATGCCCCGAGCTACCCCAACGCGCCCGATACGAAGCAGGACCGGACCGGCTGGGAGATCCCGACCGCCCAGCTGACCCTGAGCGGCACGCTGTGGGACCAGACCTTCGAGTACATGATCCGGACGGTCTACGCGAACGATCCGACGATCACCCTTCAGAACCAGGCCTTCGGCGGCACCGGCAGCCGCATTCCGAGTTCCTCGGTCTCGACGCAGGCGGTCGGACCATACGGTTCGGGCAGCGGCCGCCTCGGCGTCACCGACGCCTGGGTGCGCGCGAACCTAAGTCAGGACTGGGCCTTCAGGGTCGGTCAGTTCAAGCTGCCCTTCGACCGCGAGTTCCTCGTCTACGACGCCTACACGATGCTCGCGTCGAAGTCGGTCCTGTCGAACCACCTCTCGGTCGGCTACTCGCAGGGTGTCGAACTCGAGTACTTCGGCGACGACTTCCGCTGGAAGATCGCCTACTCCGACGGCGGCACGGACAACCTCGGCGGCCCGAACATCGCGCTCGTGGGCACCGATCCGCTCAACACGCCGTGGTATCAGAGCCAGGCCGACTGGGCGATCACGAGCCGCGTCGAGTTCAAGCTGAACGGCCTGTGGGAGGAGTTCCGGCAGTTCACGAGCCCGCGCGGCGAGGAGTACGGATTCCTCGTCGGCGCCGCGGTCCACTATCAGCAGGGTCGGCCCTGGTACTCCCAGCAGGTCGTCTCGGGCACGGGCGACGACTACAACAACTGGCTGAACATCACCGCGGACGCCACGCTCAACTTCGGCGGGGCGAGCGTGTTCGCCTCGTTCTACTGGTCGAACGTCTCCTCGGGTGCCGCGCAGGTCTACACCAACTCGCCCAACGGGTTCGGTGCCCTGACCTCCTACGACGCGAGTTCGGCCAACATCCTTGGCTTCCTGGTGCAGGGTGCGGTCTACGTCTCCGACGAGATCGAACTCTTCGCCCAGTACGAGTACGGCACGTCGTCCGGTCCGTTCAATCTCCCGAACGGTCCGAACCCCGCACCGGCCAACTTCAACGAGCCGAGCGACCTGAGTCTCTTCACGGTCGGCTTCAACTGGTACTTCCACGGTCAGAACGCGAAGTGGACGACCGACCTCGGCATCTCCTTCGACAGCGTCTCGTACTTCTGGGCGGATCCGGTCTACGGCCTGAGAGCCTCCGACAAGTCCAACCAGATCCTGCTTCGCACGCAGTGGCAGCTCTTCTTCTGATCGGCTGACCCCGAAACTTGCCCGCCCGACCACGGGCTGTGAACGCCGCCGGCTGCGTCCTTCGAGGACCGCCGGCGGCGTCGTTTGGTGCTCGAAGCGCCTGCAGCCGCCGGATCCGCGGCGACCTGTAGAATCCCGCCCCCATGGATGCGGCGGCTCGCGAGGCGAATCCCACGGAGATCGAGGCCCTCGAGGCGGATTCGCGATCGCGGCGCACGGTTCGGATCGAGGTCCGCTCGACCTTGGACGATCCTCGCGCCGCCGCGGCCCTGTCGAAGGTCCTCGCGAGCGGAGTCGGGATTCGGCCGACCGCGATGGCCCGCGCGGCGGTCTACCTGATCGAAGCCGATCGGGACGACGTGCCCGAGGATGCCGTCGAGGCGATCGCGAACTCGCTGCTCGCCGATCCGGTGACGGAAGAGGCCACCATCGGCGCGGCACGCAGCGAAGGGGTCGTCGTCGAGGTCCATCCGCTTCCGGGTGTCACCGATCCCGCCGGCGACAGCGTGCGGACGGCGATCGCCGCGATGCTCGGCCTTGGCGAGGACCACTCGATCGACGTCCGCACCGGCACGCGATGGGAGTTCTCCGGCGCCTCCGCCGCGGAGGCTCGGTCGATCGCCGGGCGGCTGCTCGCGAATCCGGTGATCCAGGCGATCCACGATGGGCCCTTTCATCCGTCGCGGTTTCCGCGAGGGACCGAGCGACGCGCCGAGGTTCCGGAGGTCGCGCTGCGGGATCTCGACGATGCGGCGCTCGCGAAGCTCTCCCGCGACGGACACCTGTTCCTCTCGCTCGAGGAGATGCGAGCGGCGCAGGCGCACTACCGCGCGCTCGGCCGCGAGCCTCGCTCGATCGAACTCGAGACGCTCGCGCAGACCTGGAGCGAGCACTGCGTCCACAAGACGCTGAAGTCGACGGTGCGCTATCGCGAGGCGGAGCACGCCGGTCCGTCGATCGCCAGCCTCGCGAAGTCGAATCGGCCGGGCCATCGCGTCGAGGCCGACGGCACGGTCGTCGTCGAGAACCTGCTCAAGAGCACCGTCGCGGCGGCGACGCATCGTCTGATCGCCGAAGGCCTCGACTGGTGCCTGAGCGTCTTCGTCGACAACTCGGGCGTCGTCGCGTTCGACGATCGCCATGCGGTGTGCTTCAAGGTCGAGACGCACAACCATCCCTCTGCGATCGAGCCCTACGGCGGCGCCGCGACCGGGATCGGCGGCTGCATCCGCGACGTGATCGGCACGGGCCTTGGCGCGAAGCCGATCGCGGCGACCGACGTCTTCTGCGTCGCGCCACCCGATCTGGCGGATGTGCCGGAGGGCTGCCTGCCGCCACGGCGGGTGCTCGGCGAAGTCGTCGCGGGCGTGCGCGACTACGGCAATCGCATGGGCATTCCCACCTTGAGCGGCGCGGTCTGGTTCGACCGTCGTCATGTGGGCAATCCGCTCGTCTTCTGCGGCGTCGTCGGGCTCATGCCGCGCGACCTCGTGAAGGGGGCGGCGCGGCCGGGCGACCGGATCGTCGCGATGGGCGGACGGACCGGGCGCGACGGGATCCATGGCGCGACCTTCTCAAGCGCCGAACTCGAGGCGACCCACGCCGACGAGTTCGGGCACGCCGTGCAGATCGGTCACGCGATCTGCGAGAAGACCCTGCTCGACGCGGTGCTCGCGGCGCGGGACGAGCCGGGCGGGCCGCTCTTCCATGCGATCACCGACTGCGGTGCGGGCGGGTTTTCGAGCGCGGTGGGCGAGATGGGCGAGTCGCTCGGTGCCGAGGTCGACCTCGACCGCGCGCCTCTCAAGTACGCGGGGCTCGATCCGACCGAGGTGTGGATCTCCGAGGCGCAGGAGCGCATGGTGCTCGCGGTGCCCGAGCGAAACCTCGCGAGGCTTGCCGAGATCTGCGCCGAGCACGAGGTCGAGTGGGCGGATCTTGGAACCTTCGGCAACGCCGCGCGTGAACTCGTCCTTCGCTGGAAGGGCGCCGAGGTCGGCCGCATCGCCATGGACTTTCTTCATGGCGGCGTGCCGATGCCCGTGCGCGAAGCGACGTGGCCGCCGCCCAAGAACGCCTTCGGTGCTCCGGCGAACGAGGCGAAGGCGATCGCCGACGACTCGCCGCAGAGCCTGCTCGAAGTGCTTGGCCGCCTTCTGGCGCATCCCAACATCGCGAGCAAGGCGTGGATCATCCGCCAGTACGACCACGAGGTGCAGGGCCGCACCGCGATCAAGCCGCTCGTGGGCGTGGGTTCGGGGGGGCCTTCCGACGCGTCGGTGATCGAGCCGGTGCCGGGCACCGGACGAGGGCTCGCGATCGCCTGCGGCCTCGCAACGGGCTGGGAGTCCGATCCCTATCTCATGGTGCTTGCGGCGATCGACGAGTGCGTGCGCAATCTCGTCTGCGTCGGCGCCGATCCCTCGCGGGTCGCGATCCTCGACAACTTCTGCTGGCCCGGCTGCGGCGACGCGGCGAGCATGGGCGCCCTCGTGCGGGCCGCGGAAGGCTGCTACGACGGCGCGATCGCCTATCGCAGCCCGTTCATCTCCGGCAAGGACTCGCTCAACAACCAGTTCGCCGTCGGCGACGGGACCACGATCCGCATTCCGCCGACGCTGCTCATCTCGGGATTCGCGCCGGTCGAGTCGATCGAGCGCGGCGTCACCATGGATGCGAAGGCGGCCGGCAATCGGCTCCTCCTGCTCGGCGAGACGGGTCGCGAGACCGGCGGAAGCCATCTCCGCCGAGTCGCCTGCGGTGCCGCGGTCGATGCGACGAGCGACGCGCTTCCCTTCGTCGACCTCGCTCGAGGTCCGCGACTCGCCGAGGCGGTGCATCGGCTGATCGCCGCAGGGCTCGTGCGATCGGCCCACGATCCGAGCGAAGGCGGCGTGCTCGTCGCTGCGGCGGAGATGGCGTTTGCCGGAGGGCTCGGTGCGACGATCGATCTCGATCGCGTGGGCGATGGGCTCTCGCCGATCGCCGCGGGCTTTGCCGAAAGCCCAAGCCGCTACTTGCTCGAGGTCGCGCCCGAAGACGTCTCGAAGGTCGCGTCGCTCCTCGGCGATCTGCCGTGTCGGGAGATCGGCGGCTTCGACGACTCCGCGCAGTTCACACTGCGCCACGGCGGTCGCGAGGCGAGCGTCCCGATCGAGTCGCTGCGGAATGCGTGGGACTCGGGCGCAAGGATCGACGCATGAAGCCGCGAGCCCTCGTCGTGACGGCGCCAGGCATCAACTGCGACGGCGAGCTCGCCGAAGCGTTCGAGTTGGCGGGCGCAGCGCCTGAACTCGTCACGCTGCAGCGCCTGCGTCGACAGCCCATGCTGGTCGATCGCTTCGAACTCGTCGGATTGCCCGGAGGGTTCTCCTACGGCGACGACATCGCCGCGGGGCGGATCATGGCGTCGCTGATTCGACGCGACCTCTACGGCGCACTCGTGGCCGCGATCCGTCGGGGCGTGCCGATGATTGCCCCGTGCAACGGATTCCAGATCGCGGTGCAGGCGGGCCTGCTTCCCGGCCCGCTCGCGGGAGAAGACTGGCCGGACGAGCCCTTGCCTCCCACGGTCGCCCTCGCCACCAACATCTCCGCGCGATTCGAGGATCGGTGGACCGCCGTCGACTATCCGCGCGAGTCCGTCTGCGTCTGGACGCGCGGCCTCGAGAGCGACGGCGAGGTCGGCGTCCTTCCCTCGGCTCATGGCGAAGGCCGGTTCGTCACCGATGCCGAGACGATCGCGGCGCTCGAGCGAGACGGGCAGATCGCGGTGCGCTACGCCGACGGAGAGAACTTCAACGGCTCGATGCAGCGGATCGCGGGGATCTGCGATGCGAGCGGCCTCGTGTTCGGGCTGATGCCGCACCCGGAGCGGTACCTGCGCTGGACGCGGCATCCGCGATGGACCCGTCTCGATCCCGCCAGGCGCCGCGACGACCCGCCGGGTCTCGCGATCTTCCGGAACGCGGTGGCAACCTGCCTCGCGCGGGCGTGAGTTCGCGAATGCCGCTGCGCAATCGAGTCGGATCGACTTTTCGTCGTCGCCTTCGGAGACCGTGCCCGAAATGACCACACGTTCACTTCGCTGCGCCGTGATCGGCGTCGGCCGCATGGGCCGGCACCACGCTCGCGTGATGAGCCGGCAGGAGAACGTCGAGTTCCTCGGCGTGCTCGACCGCGACGAGGCGCGGGTGGCCGAAACCGTGGAGCAGCACGGAGGCCGCGGGTTCGCGTCGCTCGAGGAACTGCTCGCCGAGAAGCCCGACGCGGTCGTCGTCGCGACCCCGACGGTGACGCATCCGGAGCTCGTCGTCGGTTTGCTCGAGAAGGGCGTCGCGTGCCTCGTCGAGAAGCCGCTCGCCGCCGACGCTGCGCAGGCTCGCCGCATCGCCGACGCGGCGATTCGAAGCGGCGTGGCGCTGCAGGTCGGGCATGTCGTGCGCTACGACCCGGTGATGCGGGCGATTCGGGCGATCGAGGGTCTCGAGCCGCTCTTCATCCAGGTCGAGCGCGTCAGCCCGATGACCTTCCGATCGGTCGATGTGGGCGTCGTGCTCGACATGATGATCCACGACCTCGACCTGCTGCTCATGCTGCTCGGCAAGGAGCCCGAGGAGATCGCGGCGAACGCGGTGTGCGTCCTCGGCGAAGCGGAGGACGTCTGCAACGCGCGGCTCACCTTCCCGGCCGGATCGCGGGGCATCCGCTGCGTCGCGAACGTCACCGCGAGCCGCCTCGCGATGAAGACCGAGCGGAAGATCCGGATCATCTCCGACGAGCACTACGTCTCGGCGGACTTCGGCAACCGCTCGGGGACCGTCGTCACGAAGACCGCCAATCGCACGCAGCTCGACGAGATCCGGGGCCGGCTCAAGGACGGCGAGGACCTCTCGAGCCTCAACTACCTCGAACTCGTGAACGTCGCGCCCCTCGCGATCGGTTCGGACGACCCGCTCACGCTGCAGGCGCGGGACTTCCTCGACGCCGTGCGGACCGGGCGCCGGACCGAGGTCGATGCCGAGGCCGGGCTCGCCGCGGTTCGAACCGCCGAGCGGATCGTCGAGACCGCCCGCCGCGCCGGATCCCGCATGGTGTGAGGGTCGGGGGAACGAACTCGGCCTCCGAATCCCGACCGGGAGCCCCGCCGAACCTGCCCGCTCGGCCCGAACGACTCCCCGGAGACCTCCTCGATGAAGCTCTACACGCGCAGTGGTGACGACGGAACGACCGGTCTCTTCGGCGGCGGTCGGGTCGGCAAGGACCATCCCCGGATCGAGGCCTACGGCACGGTGGATGAGTTGAACGCCTGCCTGGGGTTCGCGGCGGCGGCGTGCGGCGAGGACGAGACCGGACGCCGGTTCCGCGAGATCCTGACCACGATCCAGTCCCGGCTCTTCGACATCGGGGCGGATCTGGCGACGCCTCAGGGCTCGCCGTATCGGGATCGCCTTCCGGAGATTGGCGAGCGGCATGTCTCAGAGATGGAGCAGTGGATCGACGAGGTCGACGGCAAGGTTCCCCCGATCCGGAACTTCGTGCTGCCGGGCGGCACGGAACTCGCGTCGAGGCTTCATCTTGCGCGCACGGTCTGCCGCCGGAGCGAGCGGCTGATCGTCGCATTCGGTCATGCCGAGCCGGTGGGGGAGGCGGTGGTCCGATTTCTCAATCGAGCGAGCGACCTTCTCTTCGCGATGGCCCGCGGGGCCAATCACGCCGCCGGCGTTCCGGACGTCCCGTGGGTGGCGGGCGGGGGTTCGGCGGACTGACCCTTGCCGTGGACCGAGGGGGACGGTCCGCAGAAGCATTCGGGACCGCGAAAGACCTTTGTCGCGGCAACAAAAAACCTCAACCGACTTCGTGCACCCCCCCGTATAGTCCGCCTGCGGCGCCATGCCGCGCGGACTCCCCTCCGTCACATCTTCGGAGTTCGCCGCCGGACCAGTCGGTCCGGTCTACAGGTCAGCCGGTTCGGAGCCGGATTCGACGATCTCCTCCCCTCCGCGGAGGAGATGAAGTGATGCGGTCGCTTGTCGCCGCGAGTCAGCACAGGAACATCGCCATGAGAACCCCAAGAACCAACGGACGAGGCTTCACCATCGTCGAGCTGCTGGTGGTCGTTTCGATCATCGGCCTGCTCATCGCGATCCTGCTTCCCGCGATCGCCAAGGCTCGCGACAACGCCCTGATCAATCAGAGCAAGGCGAACCTCCGCAACCTCGGCACCGCGAACGCGGCGTACTGGGGCGACTTCCAGGATCGTCAGCCGACCTTCTGCGGCGACGACTGGGGTTCGCTTCCGCCCTGCGGCGACTCGGGCGGCTGCTCCCCGCAGAACGCCTGCTCGAACTACCAGAACAACTACGGCTGCACGAGCCAGATGATTCTCGGCTTCGCGGCGTCCGGAGGCATCTGGGGCTACTGGGTCAACGGTCCCAACTGCGGCTTCAGCGTCTCGACCACCTGCTCGCAGAACGCCTGCGTGTACGTGCCGATGTGCTTCTCCGGCGGTGATGCGGGCTTCGGCTCCTTCCGCTTGCCGAACATCAAGTACTTCGCGAGCTATCTGAACGGCCGCTACTACGACCCGGTCTTCTTCGCCCCGAAGGACCGGATCACCATGAACATCGCCGAGAAGTACTTCGGTCTTCCTGACGAGTTCACCTACGACGGCAGCAACATCGCCTTCTCGAGCTACTGCTGGAGCCCCGCGGCGATGTGGAACCCCGAAGTGCTCGGCGGCGTCAAGGCTCCGCCGTGCCAGACGTTCAAGAATCCCGCCGGCGGATCGAGCGCCTCGGCTCGGAATCCCAACGCCTACAAGAGCCCCTCGTCGAGCCAGGCGAAGTACCCCTCGCTCAAGACCATGATGGTCGAGCACAACTGGCTCCAGAACCCCCCGCCGCAGCTCGCGAACCCGAACTTCGCCGGCGGCAACGAGCCGTGGTACTTCAATCAGGGCTACAACAGCAACCCGGTCTGCCTGTTCTTCGACCAGAGCATCCAGATGAAGGGCTGCTGGTCGGCGATGGACGCGGACAAGCGAGCGAGTCGTCCCTCCGAGCAGGGCTGCGGCCTGTGGATGCGTGACACCCCGCTCGGCACCGCCGGCTACTACGGTGGTCAGTCGTACGACTTCCTCGTCGACACCAGCTTCCACATCCTGACCCGCAACGGCATCGCGGGCCGCGACTTCCTGACCGAGTCCGGCGGCGCCTGATCGCTCGAGCGATTGCCCGAGTTCAACCAGGAAACCTTCCACCGAGGCCCCATGCGGGCCTCGGTGTGCTTTTGGCGTCTCGGCGCGAACGCCCGTCGAAACGCCTTGCCGAGCCGCGCAGAGAACGGACCGTGCACGGCTGCGCTCGTGGGGCACGGTCGGTGCGTTCGTCGCTCGCCCCCGAGCCGACGCCGGTGCCGCAACCGCCGCCGGCGAAGCCGATCGTCGTTCGCGCATCGCTCTTGGGACGCACACCGAACCTGAGCGGCAGAGTCGCCCCGGAGCGCCGATCCTTCTCGATCCGCACGGAGGCGTCGATGAGAGCCCGCTTCAGGACGGTCTGGATCAGCGACACGCACCTCGGCACGCCCGGCTGCCGCGCCGAGGACTTGTCGCGATTCCTCAAGCAGATCGAGTGCGAGCGGCTCTACCTCGTCGGCGACATCATCGACCTGTGGCGGCTCAAGGCCCGCTGGCACTGGCCGGCGGAGCACAATCGCGTGATCCGCCGCCTCCTCAAGCTGGCCCAGCGCGGCACCGAGATCACCTACATCCCCGGCAACCACGACGACGCGGCGCGGCAGTTCGCAGGCATGGAGTTCGGCGGGATCCGTCTCGAGTTGACCGCCCTCCACGAGACCGCCGATGGTCGACACCTTCTCGTCACGCACGGCGACCAGTTCGATCTCGTGGTGCGACACTCGCCGCTGCTCTCGAGACTCGGAGCCGTGGGCTACGGCGGACTGCTGCGCCTGAACCGGTGGTGGAATGCGATGCGGTCCGCATTCGGACTGCCGTACCACTCGCTCTCCCGCGCGATCAAGCTGAAGGTCAAGCAGGCCTGCACGTTCATCAGCCGCTTCGAGGAGAGCGTCGCGGACGAGGCCCGAGAGGCAGGATTCGATGGCGTGGTATGCGGGCACATCCACAAGCCCGATCGCCGCACGCTCGCGGACGAGCCCGTCGATGGGGAGGGCACCGAAGGCGGCGCGCGGGTCGAGTACTTCAACTGTGGCGACTGGGTGGAGAGCTGCTCTGCGCTCGTCGAGCATGAAGAGGGACGGATCGAGGTGATCGATGCGATCGCCTGGATGGACGCGAGGCTCGCGTCCGAGTCGTCGGAGCCCGACGATGTCGAGGCGTGGCCGGAGATTCCGATGCCGCTGCCGCTTCCCGAGCGGGTCGCGCGGAGCGTAGGCCTTGGGTGATTCGGTCGCGGTTGTCGCCGAAGTCGCCGAGTCAGGCGCCGCTGCGGGCGACGGCGCGTCGCTCCGGATCCTGCTCGCGACCGATGCCTGGCTTCCGCAGGTCAACGGCGTGGTCCGTTGCTGGCAGAACGTGATCGCGGAACTCGAGCGACGCGGTCACGAGGTCGCGGTGCTGCATCCGGGGCTCTTTCGCACGATCGCGGCCCCGCGCTATCCCGAGATCCGGCTCGCGATCCTGCCTGGCCGCGCGTGCCGGAAGCAGGCCGAGGCGTTCAAGCCCGACGCGGTGCACATCGCGACGGAAGGTCCCGTTGGCGCCGCCGTGCGTCGATGGTGCCTGCGGACCGGCCGCGCGTTCACGACGAGCTACCACACGCAGTTTCCGATGTACCTGAAGCGGTACTTCGCAATTCCGGAATCGATCACCTGGGCCTTCGTGCGGCGATTCCACGGCCGCGGCGCCGCGACACTCGTCCCGACCGAGTCGGTGCGGCGTGAACTCGTCGCGCATGGCGTCCCATGCGCGAAGACCTGGTCGCGCGGCGTCGATCGCGCCATGTTCCATCCGGGACCGTGGTCCGATCCGGACCTCGCCGCCGATCCATATGCGGGGCTGCCGCGGCCGATCCTGCTCTATGCCGGGCGTGTGGCGGCCGAGAAGAACATCGAAGCGTTTCTGGCGCTGCGAACCCCGGGCACGAAGGTGGTCGTCGGCGATGGTCCGGCGAGATCGCAACTTGAGCGTCGACATCCTGCGGTGCGATTCCTTGGCTATCGCTTCGGCGAAGCACTCGGTCGCCACTACGCCGCAGCGGACGTGCTGGTCTTCCCAAGCCTCACCGACACGTTCGGGGTCGTGATGATCGAGGCGAACGCCTGCGGTACGCCGGTCGCGGCCTTTCCGGTCACGGGTCCCGTCGACGTGGTACGACCGGGCGAGACCGGTTGGCTCGACGAGGATCTCGAGGTCGCGGTCGCGCGGGCGCTCACCGTGCCTCGCGAGCGATGTCTTGCCTTCGCCGCGACCCAGACCTGGTCCGGGACCGCGGAGCGACTGCTCGGAGCCTTGGTCCGACTCAAGGTGCGGTCAGGAGAAACGATGTCGCGGCGGTGACACGCTGAGAATCCTCGACGGGACCATCGCCCGCTCAGGTCCCCGAAGTCGCCGTGGTGTCGAAAGGTCGGATCTGGCGTGGCCCGCCACGAGTCCCCCGGAAAGCCCCGTGGCGGGCACCGCACCCCTGGAAGTCCCCCGGGGTGCTGGTGGGAGAGACCGGTCCGGAACCGATCTCCCCTCCTGACTCGCCACGACCGAAGTCGCCACGAGGGCGGCGGTGGAAGGCCGACGCCGAGGGGAGAAAGACCTGAGGTGATCCCCCTATGCGCGGCCGTCCGAAAAAACTGGGGCCTCCGAGATTGGAGCGGGTATGCAATTCCAGAATCGAGTCCGGCGTACCGGTCACGCCATGCATCCGAGTCGCGGCCCGGCGACTCGGCGAACCGGACTGGAGCGGGTGCTCCGCCGAGCCATCCGGTCTTGATCCTTGCCGCGAGACGGTGCAGGGCCCTGCCAGACGAAGCGTGGCCGAGGCCCGCAGCGTCGCACCGGAGGGGCCGCCGGGCGGCGAGGCCACCGCGGGTGAGCGGGGTCACGGTGGATGGGTTCGCCGCGCGGTCTCGACCCCGATGACCC
>CAZTMB010000022.1:0-24216 GCA_964614695.1 uncultured Isosphaeraceae bacterium
CGGAGGCGTTCCATCGGCGTCTTGAAGAGGCGTTGGCGGTGGACGCGCGGTGGGGTTAGGCGTGGGGCTCGTTCGCGCGTTCCACACGTTGGCGTGCGGTCGGTCGGTCGTGCAGATCGCGGCAATTGCGGTGGACCGTCGGCGTCCCGCCCGCCCGGCGCCATTCGCGCGGTGTTCCGTGGCCCGCGGGAGTCCACGCCCCGGTCGACTCTTGACTTCGAAGGCGATCTTCGTCACCTTGACTTACTCCGGGGCATGGCGGACTCCGGGGGGCTGGGCTGTTTCGGTCGCCTCGCCTGACCGTTCTGCTCGCGAGCGGCTGACGACGACACGGCATCGTTCCTCCAGCACCGCATGCCCGGGAGTGCATCATGTTGGTCACATCCGATTCGCGAACGACGGGGGCATCGGTGGGAGACTCTGCTGAGGACCTCATGACGCCGATCCTGCCGCGGACCCTGCGTCCGTCGATCCGTCGCCCATCGATGCCGTGCGCCCAGTTGTTCCGCTCAAGGGGGGTTGGTTCATGGCGACCCCATCCAATGCTCGCGGTGCTACTTGGGTTGGTCGTCGCGCTGGTGCCGTGGCGAGGCGCCGCGGCTCAGGACACCGGTTACATCAAGGTGCAGTGCGAGCCGGGTGTGCAGATCTTCCTCGACGGAATCCTTGAGGGGGTGAGCAGCCGCGATCAGGAAGGTCTCATCATCGAGGGGGTCGCGTTCGGGAATCGGATCGTCAAGGCGCTGAAACCGGGCTTCACGCCACAGAAGCGAGGAGTGTCGATCGGCAATGGCAAGGTGATGGTGCGATTCAAGGACTTTCGCCCCGATCCGGCAGTCGATCAGCGGGGAGAGAAGCAGGCCACGCCAATTCAGCTGCGGGTGGGTTCAATCCTGGTCAAGTCCTTCCCGGTCGATTGCATGGTCGACTTCGAGCGTGCCAACGGAGGCGACGGTTGGGAGTTGGTGGCTCACGTCGAGAAGACCGGGCTCGAGGCAAGCGTGTCGATACTGGAGATTGGTACCTATCGCGTCACCGCGAGCCGCTCGAACGGCGCATTGACAGAGATCTTTGATCTCACCGAGAACGACGAGGTGACGGTCTTGTTCAACTTCAGAACACGGTCGATCAGGGTCGCCTCGGTGGCAGCTCGCCAAGAGGCACTCAAGCGACGGGCTGAAGCGGCGTTCGTTGCGGCGGAAGGCCTGTTGAACCTCGGGAACGGCGTGTCGATGCGTTTCATCGAGATTGAGCCGGGCCGGTTCGTGATGGGGAGTCCCGCAAGCGAGCGAGGTCGCCATGACGACGAGATCCAACGTGGGATCACGATCTCGAATCCCTTCTGGATCGGTCAGACCGAGGTGACGCAGGCGCAGTGGCGGGCGGTGATGGGGTCGAACCCGAGCGACTTCGAGGGCCACCTGAATCATCCGGTCGAGAACGTGTCATGGAATGATGCGCAGGAGTTCTGCCGGCGACTGTCGCAGAAGACGGGAGTGACCTTCCGATTGCCAACGGAGGCCGAGTGGGAGTACGCGTGTCGTGCAGGCACGACGACGGCGTACTCCTTCGGCGACAATCCAAGCCGACTCGATGAGTACGGGTGGTTCGCGAACAACTCAGGAGGTGGCACCCATTCTGTTGCGACGAAGAAGCCAAACAACTGGGGCTTGTACGACATGCACGGGAACGTCTGGGAGTGGGTCGAGGACTGGTACGGCGACTATCCAGGCAAGTCGTTGGTCGACCCGGGAGGGCCGGTCGACGGCGCGTACCGAGTGCTGCGTGGCGGGGGCTGGTACTACAGATTCAACGGCGCCCGTTCGGCGTATCGGGGCTTTGTCGAGCCGAGCCTCCGCGACCTCAATCTGGGGTTTCGTGTCGCGAAGACGCGTTGAGTTCCCTCTATCCACCTTCCATCTTCCTCTTGTTTTCCTCCTTCCTTGCCTTTTGGACCTCGCGATTTCGACGATTGCAACGAGCGAAGGCATCGTGACTACGCCGCCCGCTTCGGATCCGGCCGCGGCGTGATCCAAACCAGAGGGTTCGCCACGAAGGACGCAATGAGCATGAAGGAGACGGAACCGCGGAATCGGCAGCGCCCATGGCTGCGACCCGAATCTCTTCGCGACCTTCGTGTTGTTCGTGATTGAAGTGCCGCCCGTCGATTCGGCGCTCAGCCCGGTCGCGGCACCATCGGTGATGAGGCTCGCTCCCCGCGACCCAGACCAGCCCGCATTCCTCGCCGACCCGACCTCACACGTTGAACAGGAAGTGCACCACGTCGCCGTCGCGGACGACGTACTCCTTCCCTTCGCTGCGCAGCTTGCCCGCCTCGCGGATCGCCTTCTCGCTCTTGAAGTGCTCGAGATCCTCGATCGAGAAGCACTCGGCGCGAATGAACCCCCGCTCGAAGTCGCCGTGGATGACGCCGGCGGCCTTGGGCGCGGTGTCGCCCTTGTGGATCGTCCAGGCCCGGATCTCCTTCGGCCCCGCGGTGAAGTAGCTCTGCAGGCCGAGCAGGGTGTACGCGGCGCGGGCGACGACCGCGAGCGCGGGTTCGGTCATGCCGAGCGACTCGAGCATCTCGGCACGGTCTTCCGCGGCAAGCTCGGCGAGCTCCGATTCGATCTTCGCGCAGACGACGACCACCTCGCCGCCGTTGGTCGCGGCGTACTCGCGGACCTTCGCGACGAGCGGGCCCGAGCCGTCCATGTGCGCCTCGTCGACGTTGCAGACGAAGAGGACCGGCTTGCCGGTGATGAAGCCGAAGGAGCGCACCGCCGCGGACTCCTCCGGCGTGAACTCGAGGGCGCGGATCGGCGTGCCCGCGTTCAGGCACTCGAGGCAGCGCTCGAGCACCGAGACCCGGAGCTTCGCCTCCTTGTCGCCCGAGCGGGCCTGGCGGCTCGCCTTGTCGAGGGCGCCTTCGATCTGCTGAAGATCCGCGAGCATCAGTTCGGTGCCGATCACCTCGATGTCGCGGATCGGATCGACCGAACCGGAGACGTGGACGATGTCGTCGTCCTCGAAGCAGCGGACCACCTGCAGGATCGCGTCGACCTCGCGGATGTTCGCGAGGAACTTGTTGCCGAGGCCTTCGCCCTGGCTCGCGCCCGCGACGAGGCCGGCGATGTCGACGAGCCGCACCGAGGCGGGGATCACCTTCTGGGTCTTGATGAGCGCCTCGATCCGCGCGAGCCGCGGATCAGGCACCGCCACCACGCCGACGTTGGGCTCGATCGTGCAGAAGGGGTAGTTCTGCGCCTCGATGCCCGCGGCGGTCAGGGCGTTGAAGAGGGTGCTCTTGCCGACGTTGGGCAATCCGACGATGCCGCATTCCACGAGAGTCGCTCCGACGGGGGGCGCTCGGCCCTCGGCGCGACGCCGATCGCCCGTCGTGGGCTCGTCGCGGAGGGCTCGAGGCGAAGGGGGCGGATGGTAGCGGCGGCGCCGATATCATCCGCCTCGACCTTCGAGGCGAAGGCGTCGACGGAAGCGCTGATTGCCATTCGTCGTGTCTGCCTCGCCGCTGGAGCACCTTCGCCCGATGCCTCGACTTCGACCGGTCGCCCTGCTTGCGGCAGGACTCGCGACCTGCGTCCCACTGGGATCCATCTTCGCCGCCGAGGCCGCGGCGCCGCCCCCGAGCCTCGTGCGGGTCGGCCAGGTCTCGCAGGAGACGCTCGCGCCGCGCCGCAAGGTGACGGCGGAACTCCGTTCGCCGCGGGCCTCCTCGCCCGCGAGCCTCGAATCGGGGCTCGTCCTCGAGGTGCTCGTCGAGGAGGGCTCGGCGGTGCGAACGGGCGAACCGCTCGCTCGGCTCGACGCGTCGCGGCTCGAACTGGATCTGCTGCTTGCGGAGGCGGAGCTCGCCGCGACGCGGGCCGACGTTCTCGAAAGAGAAGCGGAGGAGCGGAAGTCGATCCGGGATCTTGCACTCGTCGAGGAGAGCCGCGCCGCCGGAGCGGCCAACGAGCGGGAACTGCTCGATGCCATCGCGGCACGTGAGATCGCCGCGGCGAAGCTCGAACGAGCGCGGAAGGACGTGCTGGTCGAGGAGGCGCGATTGGCGGTGCTTCGCCGTCGCCTCGCCGACATGACGATCCGCGCGCCTTTCGACGGCGTGATCGTGTCGCAGTCGGTCGAGCCGGGGCAGTGGCTTGCCGCGGGCGGCGCGGTCGGAACCATCGTCGAACTCGATCGGCTCGAGGCGTGGCTCAGCCTGCCGCAGTCGATCGTCGAGGCGCAGCAGCGCGAGGGCGCTTTCACCGATCGGGTGATCCTCGAGATCGATGCGACCGGCGAGACGATCGAGCTCGCGTCGCTTCGCATCGTGCCCGAGGTCGAGCGGCGCGGACGCACCTTCACCGCGATCGGCGGGTTCGCGAATCCCGCGCGTCGTCTGCTGCCGGGCATGTCCGCCTCGGCGTACGTCGCGTCGGGCGCGAAGGAGCCGTGGCTGATCGTTCCCAAGGACGCGGTGCTTCTTCGCGATACTGGTCCGGTGGTGTGGGCGCTTCGGCCCGGCGCCGAGGGCGGCTCGATCGCGGTGCCGACACCGGTCGATCTGGCGTTTCCGCTCGGCGATCGCTGGGCGATCCGACCCGGGGCGCTCGCGCCGGGCGACGAGGTCGTCGTCGAGGGCAATGAACGATTGATGCCCATGGCGCCGGTCGCGCCGACGGGAGGCTGATCGCCGATGGGGATCATTCGACTCGCGATCCGTCAGCCCGTCACGGTCGTCAGCGTGACGGTGCTGCTGCTGCTCGCCGGCCTCGTGGCGGTGCGACAACTTCCGATCCAGCTGACGCCGACGATCGACGACACGATCGTCTCGGTCTCGACGCGGTGGGACGGCGCCGGCCCCGAGGAGGTCGAGCGCGAGATCGTCGATCCGCAGGAGGACGAACTCAAGGGAATCTCCGGCCTCGAGGAGATGACCTCGACGAGTGCGCAGGGCGTCGGCACGATCCGCTTGCAGTTCCGTCTCGGCATGGACAAGGAGGAGGCCCTCCGTGAAGTGAGCGAGCGCCTGCGCCGCGTGCCGCGCTATCCAGACACTGCCGACGAGCCGGTGGTCGAGGCGTCGGATCCGGAGAACCGCGACTACATCGCGTGGATGGTGCTCTCGACGAGCGACCCGAAGCTCGACATCCGCACGCTCCAGGACTTCGCGGAGGACCGCATCAAGCCGCGCCTCGAGCGCGTGCCGGGGGTCTCCGAGGTGAACGTGCTCGGCGGGCGCGAGCGGCAGGTCAGGATCCGCTTCGATCCCGAGGCGCTCGCGCGGCTCGGGCTCTCGGTGAGCGACGTGCGGCGGGCGATCGTCGCGGCGAACCGCGACGTCTCGGCGGGCCTCGTCGAGGATGCGAAGTTCGACGTGCGCCTCCGCACCATGGGGCAGGCCGAGACGCCCGAGGATCTCGAGCAGATCGTCATCGCGGAGTCGCCGGCGGGCCCGGTGTTCCTGCGCGACGTCGCCGAGGTCGTCGAGGACTATCGTCGGCCGGACTCCTTCGTGCGGAACCGCGGGCGGCCGGTGATCGCCTTGAACGCGCAGCGCGATCCGGGCTCCAACGTCATCGAGGTGATGGACGGGATCAAGGCCGAGCTGCGGGCGATGAACGAGCCCGAAGGCCTGCTCGACCGCAGCGCGAAGTCCATGGGTCTCGACGGGGGGCTCAAGCTCGAGCAGGCGTTCGATCAGACCGTCTACATCGATCAGGCCCTCGAACTGGTGATCGGGAACATCTGGCTCGGCGGCTCGCTCGCGGTCGCGATCCTCGTCGTCTTCCTGCGCTCGCTGCGAGGGCTCGTCGTCGTTGGTCTTGCGATTCCCATTTCGATCGTCGGGACGATCGTCGCGATGGTGGCGCTTGGCCGCAGCGTGAACGTGGTGAGCCTCGCCGGCATGGCCTTCGCGGTCGGCATGGTGATCGACAACGCGATCGTCGTCCTCGAGAACATCGACCGGCATCTCGCGATGGGCAAGTCGCCGATGCAGGCGGCCTTCGACGGCGCGCGAGAAGTCTGGGGCGCCGTGCTCGCCGCCACGCTCACGACGGTGATCGTCTTCGCACCGATCCTTCTCATCGAAGAGGAGGCGGGACAGCTCTTCGCCGACCTCGGCCTCGCGATCGTCGCGGCGGTCGCCTTCAGCCTGATCGTGTCGGTGACCGTCGTGCCGTGCGCCTCGGCGAGGCTGCTGCGATCGCGGAAGAGCAAGGACTCCGCGAAGCCCGCACGGATCCCCGCTTGGATCGCCCGCACGATCCACTGGCTTTGCGGAAGCAAGATCGCAAGCCTCGCGCTCGTCGTCCTTCTCAGCGGCGCGAGCCTCGCGGGCAGCTTCTTTCTCGCGCCGCCGGCGGACTATCTGCCAAGCGGCAACCGCAACCTCGTCTTCGGGCTCATGCTGCCGCCGCCGGGCTACAACCTCGAGAAGCAGGCGGAACTGGCCGAGCGCGTCGAGGAGACGATTCGCCCGTTCTGGGAAGCCGGCTGGACCGAGCCGGGTTCGCCCGAACGCGAGGCCGCGGTCGCGGCGCTGCCGAAGATCCCGACCCGCGACTGGATGACCGGCCAGCCGGGCGAGCCGGTGGTGCCGGCGCCGATCCAGAACTACTTCCTGGTGAGCCGCGGTGGCACGATGTTCCATGGCGCGATCGCCGAGGACGACGCGCGGGCGACCGACAACGTGCCGCTGCTCGCCCATGCGACCCGCGGCGAAGTGCTGCCGGGCGTGCTTGCGTTCGGCTTTCAGGTGCCGCTCTTCCGGATCGGCGGCGCGAGCGGCGCGGCGATCAAGATCGAGTTCTCCGGCGAGGATCTGTCGGAGGTCTCGCGGGCGGCGGGAGCTTCGTTCGGCGCGTTCATGGGCGCCTTCGGCCCGGGCACCGTCCAGCCCGATCCGCCGAACTTCAATCTGAGCGGTCCCGAGGTGCAGGTCATCCCGCGCTACGACCGCCTCGCGGAGGTCGGCCTGAGCCCCGATCAACTGGCCCAGAGCGTGCAGGCGGCGGGCGAAGGCCTCTACCTCGGCGAGTACCGCTCCGCCGGCGACACGATCGATCTCTACCTCGTCGATATCGGCAGCCCTCGACCGGAGGGCCTCGACGGCTTGCGGGACCTGCCGATCGCGACCCCGGTCGGCGCGGTGGTGCCGCTTGGCGAGCTTGCGACCCTGGCCCAGGCGCCGGCGGTGCCGCAGATCAACCGCGTCGATCGCCGCCGCGCGGTGACGCTGCAGGTGACGCCGCCGCCGCGCATGGCCCTCGAGACGGCGCTCGCGGCGATCGACGAGACGCTCGCGGGGCTCGCCATGGGCGGCGTGATTCCGCCGACCGTCGAGGTGACCGTCGCCGGCAGCGCGAGCAAGCTCGCCTCGATCCGCCGAACGCTTCTCGGCGACGGCACGCTGCTCGGGACGCTTGGATCGAGCTTCGGTCTCGCGCTCGTCGTCGTGTTCCTGATGATCGCGATCCTCTTCCAAAGCTTCCGGCTGCCGCTCGTGATCATGCTCTCGGTGCCGCTCGCGACGGTCGGCGGGTTCGCGGCGCTCTTCGGCGTCTTCCTCTGGAGCGTGACCGATCCCTACATGCCGGTGCAGACGCTCGACATTCTCACCATGCTCGGCTTCGTGCTGCTGATCGGCGTCGTCGTCAACAACGCGATCCTCATCGTGCACCAGGCCCTGAACTTCATGCGCGGCGACGAGGGCGAGGCGCCCGACCTGCGCTGGCTCGGACCGGGTGCCGACGCCGCGGCCAAGGCCTCGGGCGGCAGGCTTCCGCCGCGCGAGGCGATCGCCGAGAGCGTGCGCACCCGCATCCGGCCGATCTTCATGAGCACGCTCACCTCGGTCGGCGGCATGCTCCCGCTCGTCCTCATGCCCGGCGCCGGCAGCGAGCTCTACCGCGGCATCGGCAGCGTCGTCGTCGGCGGCCTGCTCGTCTCGACGGTGTTCACGATCCTGCTGGTGCCGCTTCTCATGAACGTGCTGCTGCCGCGGCGCTTCGCGGCACTCGCCGACGCGACCGGAGCCGCCTGAGATGGACGCCGCCGCGGAAGCCTCGCGTTCCCGCGGCACCGTCGCCGAGGTGTGGACGCAGGCGTGGCCCACCGTGGTCACGATGACGAGCTACACCGTCATGCAGTTCGTCGACAGCCTGATGGTCGCGCAGATCGGTCCGCTCGAGGTCGCCGCGCAGGGCAACGGCGGCATCTGGTCGTTCACGCCGATCTCGTTCATCTTCGGCCTGCTGACCGTCGTCAACACCTTCGCCGCGCAGAACCTCGGCGCCGGCCGGCTCGATCGCGTCGCGGCGTACGGATGGGCGGGAATCTGGATCTCGCTCGCCGCGTGGGCGTTCGTGCTGCTTCCCTTCGCGGCGATCCTGCCGTGGGCATTCACGGCGGTCGGGCACTCGCCGGAACTCGTCGCGGCGGAGTCGGCCTACGGGCGCATCATGCTCTTCGGTGGCGTGATGCTGCTCGTCGCGAAGGCGATGAGCCATCTCTTCTTCGGGCTGCATCGGCCGAAGGTGGTCACGATGGCGGCGATCGCGGCGAACCTGGTCAACGTGCTCGCGAGCTACGCGCTCGTCTTCGGCGCCGAAGGCGTGCCGACGCTCGGGCTGCCCGGGGTGCCGGGCGTGCCGGCGCTCGGACTCGTCGGCGCCGCGATCGGCACGACGATCGGCGTGGCGGTCGAGGCGGCGATTCCGCTCGCGGTGTTCCTCGGTTCGAAGCTCCATCGGGAACTGGGCACCCGCACCGCATGGCGCTGCGGGTTCGGACCGATGCGCGATCTTCTCAAGGTCGGCGCGCCGGCGGCGGCGCAGTTCGGCAACGAACTCGTCTGCTGGACGATCTTCATGAGCGTGCTCGTCGGCCGCTTCGGCGAGGACCACATGGCCGCGGGCTGGGCGACGATGCGCTACGTCCATCTCTCCTTCATGCCGGCGGTCGGGTTCAGCGTGGCGACGACGGCGCTCGTGGGCCGCTACATCGGCGCCGGCGAACCCGATCGCGCCGCGAGGATCGCCCGCACGGCGTTGGCGATGGCGCTCGTCTGGATGACCGCCTGCGGCGTCTTCTTCCTCGTGGGTCGAGACGAACTCGTGCGGATCTTCGTCTCGGGGGGCGACACGCCGCCGGACACCGTCGAGGCGATCGTCGCGATCGGCGGGAAGCTCCTCGTCTGCGCCGCGGTCTTCCAGATCCTCGACGCGGTCGGCATCGTCTACAGCGGAGCCCTGAGAGGTGCCGGCGACACCCTCGTCCCGGGCGTCGTCACCGTCGCGTTCAGCTGGTTCTTCATCGTGTTCGGCGGCTGGGTGATCGTCGAGACGCTGCCCGGGCTCGAGTCGGTAGGGCCGTGGCTGGCGGCGACGGCGTACCTGATGGCCCTAGGCGTGGTCATGGCCTGGCGATTCGAATCGGGGGCCTGGCGGCGGATCCGTCTTGTCGGATCGACCCGGGAACAGGCCGCGCGGGTCGCGCCCCTCGTCGGCGGAGTGCCCGCGGGGGACGCCGCCGGGGCGGTCGAGGACCTCGTCGAGGAGTGGGCGAGCGAGCCGCCGGTCGGGCCGGATCGACCCAAGGGTTGAGGCGAAGGGGGCGGGGGGATACATTGACCGATTCGCGATCGGGCGGACGTGTGGTCCCGCCTCGCGGCGACAGGAGCGAACCCCATGGTGGCAGAAGGCGGACTCGACACCTTGATCGGCGGCGTCAGCACCCGCGATCCCCAGCAGGCTGCGAAGCTTGTGGAGCAGGGCCGGGCGTGCGAGGCGGCGGGCGACCGGCAGGGTGCGGTCGATTCCTATCGCCGTGCGGTCGAGTGCGACGACGCCGCCGAGACGATCTTCCGGCTCGCCTTCCTGCTCGACCTCTCGGGCGAGGAGGACGAGGCGATCGCCCTTTACGAGACGCTCGCGACCCGGACCGATCCGCCGATCAACGCGCTCCTGAACCTCGCGATCCTCTACGAGGACCGCGGGCAGTGGATCCGCGCCGAGAAGTGCCTGCGCCAGGTGCTCGAGACCGACCCCAATCACGAGCGGGCCCGTCTCTTCATGAAGGACGTCTCCGCCTCGAAGGACATGCTCTACGACGAGGAGCACGACCGCGACCGGCTCCGCCGAGATGCGCTCCTCGACACGCCGGTCACCGACTTCGAACTTTCGGTGCGGGCCCGCAACTGCCTGAAGAAGATGCAGATCCGCACGCTCGGCGACCTGCTCAAGATCACCGAGGCGGAACTGCTCTCCTACAAGAACTTCGGCGAGACGAGCCTCACCGAGATCAAGGAGATGCTCACCGCGCGCGGGCTTCGCCTCGGCCAGGGACTCGAGGGCGGCGCCTACGCCCGCGTCCGCAAGGACATCATCGACCAGCTTCGCGGCAAGGCGCCCGACGCGGTGCTCAACAAGCCGATCTCCTCGCTCGAGCTCTCGGTGCGTGCCCGCAAGGCGCTGCAGCTTCTGAACATCGCCACGGTCGGCGAACTCGCCGCCCGCACCGAGGCGGAGCTGATGGGCGTCAAGAACTTCGGCACCACCAGCCTCGACGAGATCAAGAAGAAGCTCGGCGACTTCGGCCTCTCGCTGCGGGCACTCGAGCCCGGCGAAGAGGAGTGATCGAGGCGCTCACGCGCGGGGTCTGAACCGAGTCCCTCGCGAGCGATGGCTCGAGAGACTGTGGGCCGCGGGACTCCGGTCCCCTCTCCGGCGGAGCGAAGCGAGGCGGAGGAGCACCCTGGACTCGGGAAGCGTCGTACGTGTCAGGCGCTGATGCGGGCGAGACGCCCGCGGTCCACCGTTCTCGAAGTTGGCGGGACGCATCGACGGCTTCGTCACCGCGTCGCCCTGCCGGTGGATGCCCTCAGTCCGCCCTCAGCCCGCCCTCAGTCCCGCACCGCCTTGAGCGTCACGAGATCCTGCACGTCGAGCAGGCCGAGAGGCCGGCCGTCGCGATCGACGACCGGGATCTCGTCGAGGCGTCGCTCGCGGACGAGCCGCACCGCGTCGCGAACCTGCTGCTCGCTCGTGAGATGCACCGGGCTTCGGGTCATCACCTCGCGGATCGGTCGCCCAAGCCCCTCGGCGCCCTCTCGATTGACGAGGCGACGCAGATCGCCATCGGTGAAGATTCCCGCGAGGCGTCCGTCCGCATCGACGAGAAGCACCGCGCCGGCGCGTCGATCCTCGCCGGATGGCCGAATCGCCTCGGCGACCGGGACGGAGTCGGGCAGCACCGAGAGGTTTCGATCGACGCGGAAGCGGAGCAGCTCGACCACCGGTCGCATCCCGACGCCGAGCATGCCGCCGGGATGGTGCTTGTGGAAGTCGTCCGCGGCGAAGTTTCGCCGAGCCGAAAGCGCCAACGCCAACGCGTCGCCCATCGCGAGCATGACCGTCGTGGAGGTGGTGGGGGCGAGGTTGTGCGGGCACGCTTCGACGATGTCGCCCATCGGCAGGTGGTGATCGCAGAGCCTTGCCAGGCTCGAAGCGGGCTTCGTCGAGATCCCGATCCTCGCCACGCCGTCGGCCTTGAGGATCCCCGCGAGCGCCACGACCTCCTCGGTCTCGCCGCTCGCCGAGAGCAGCAGGCAGACGTCGCCGCGCCGAATGCGGCCGAGGTCGCCGTGGACCGCCTCGGAGGGATGGACGACGTGGGAGGGCTGCCCGAGGCTCGAGAAGCTCGCGGAGATCTTCGCTCCCACGAGCCCCGACTTGCCCATCCCCGAGACGACCACATGTCCGCGGCAGGACTCGAGGGTGTCGAGCGCCGAGGCCCAGGTCGCGGAGGTCTCGGCATCCCGAACGATCGTCGCCGCCACCCGCTCGATCGCCGACGCCTCGGTGCGGAGCACCTGCTCGAGGAGCGAGATCTCGTCGGTCCGGGCGGGGGTCGAGGGCATCGGGGCATGCTACCGCCGCTCGGCGGCACGCCGTCGCCTGCTAGTCTCCCGTGATGGCCGACGGATCGACCATGTCTTCGGAATCAGCCTCGCGCGGACGCGGCCCCGACGCCGCCGAGCACGGGGAGTACCTCGTCCGCCTCGAGCAGTTCCAGGGGCCGCTCGACCTGCTGCTCTTCCTGATCCGGCGGGCGGAGGTCGACATCCACGACATCCCGATCCACACGATCACGCAGCAGTACCTCGACCACCTCGGTCAGCTGCATCGCATCGACATGGAGACGGCGGGGGAGTTTCTCGTGCTCGCGGCGACGCTCGTCGAGATCAAGGCGAAGTCGCTGGCGCCGCGAGAGGAGGGCGCCGAGGGCGTCGAGACCGGCGAAGCGCTCGCGGGCCTCGACCGCGCCGACCCTCGGCTCGATCTCGTGCGGCAGTTGCTGGCCTACCAGCGATTCCGCGATGCCTCGGAGGCGCTCGAAAGCCTGCGGCAGGAGCACGCGCGTCGGCACGAGGCACGCGTCGGCATCGACGAGCCGAGCCCGGAGGAAGGCAAGGACGAGGTCGAGGGCGAAGAGACCTCGATCGAACTCGAGGACGCCCACGTGCTCGATCTGCTCGAGGCGTTCGAGCGGATCATCGCGGCGGTCGACCTCGACCGGCTTGGCGATCACCGCGTCGAGATGGACGAGACCCCGATCGCGCTGCATCAGGCGGATCTGATCGATCGGCTCGAGCACGCGCCGGGTCGCCGCCTCTCGCTGCAGGAAGCGTTCTCCGGGCGGCGACGGCTCGAGATGATCGGCTTGTTCCTCGCGGCGCTCGAACTGGCCCGCAGCCAGCGCGTCGTGATCCGGCAGGCCGAGGGCGACGCGGGACTGGTCTGCCCGATCGAACTTGAACTCGTCGAGGCGCCGGAGTCCGCCGCGCCGCTCAGTCCATCGACGCTCTGAGCGGAAGCGGCCGCCACGCGGCAAGGCTTCGCCACAGCCACTCGACCGGGCCGATCGCGAACCACCGAAGCCAGAGCCCGGTCAGCGCGATCTGCGCGATCCAGACGCCGACCACCACGAGCCACAGGTGGACGCGGTCGACGAGCCCGTACCACCCGAGCCCGTGCCCGTTGAAGATGGTGGTGCACGCGAGCGTCTGGAAGAGGTAGTTGCTGAAACTCGTGCGGCCGACCGCCTCGAGCGAGGGCAGCAGCCACGCGGGGCGCCCGATCCTCGCGAGCGTGAGCACCAGGCACGCCCAACCAAACGCCCCGAAGAGGCTGCCGACGTAGTTGAAGATCGAGCCGATCGTCATCGCGTCGACCATCGCGTAGCCGATCGCCTCGTTGCGGGCGAGTCCCCATCCGGTGATCGAGAGTCCCGCGGCGAACCCGAGCAGCGATCCGAGCAGATAGCCGCCGAGCGACCACGAGGCCGAGAAGAACCCGCTTCGCATCAGCGCGATCCCGAGCAGCATGAGCGCGGTCACCCGCCACAGCGACCAGAAGCCGAACACGACGGTCTGCATCAGGATCGCGTGGCTGGCGCGGATGGGCATCTGCTCGAGCCACGAGCCCTGCATCGCCGCGATCGTCGTGCGGATCTCCTCGTCGGGCGGGAACCAACTCGCCTCCAGCTCGGTGAGCGACTCCGTCGGCATGAACGCCGTCGCCAGGCCCATCAGCAGCCACATCCCGATCGGAACCAGGAGGAGCGGCATCGCGATCGCCACGAGCCACGGGGTTGCGAGTCGGCGCAGCGGAAAGACCAGCATCGCGCAGAGGGCGTACGACACCAGGATGTCGCCGTGCCAGAAGCCGTAGGCGTGCACGAGGCCGAAGACGAGAAGCCACGCCATGCGGCGGTAGAAGCGTCCCGCCGGGGACGAGCCTTCGCGCAGCGGCCGACGATCGAGGAGCGCGATCCCCGCGCCGAAGAGCAGCGCGAAGATCGTCATGAAGCGCTGATCGAAGAAGAGGTGCGTGAACCGCCACGACCACCACTCGCCCTCGGAGATCGATCCAATCGCCAGCGGATTCTGGTAGGCCGCCGGAACGAGGGCGAAGGCCAGGATGTTCATCGGCAGGATGCCGAGGATCGCGACGCCACGCAGGAGATCGAGCGAAGCGACGCGACCAGCGCCGCCGGGGGTCACGACTCCCACGCCTCGGCAAGGCCGGCGCTCGGGGCGTTCCGAGTCGACGTGCGGGCCTCAGGGAAGGTTTCGATGAGCGGCGGCTCCGCTTCGCCCACCGGCTCCTTCGAGGCCCGCTCGATCGCGGCCGCCGCGAGCGATCCGTCTCCGTGGACCTCCTCGACCTTGACCGCGACTCGACGCGAGACGCCGCGTTGCGGCATGGTCACGCCGTACAGCAGGTCGCAGTGGCTCATCGTGCGCTTGTGGTGCGTGATCACGATGAAGTGGCTGCGATCGAGGAAGGGCTTGATCGCCTGGCAGAAGCGTTCGACGTTCGCCTCGTCGAGCGCCGCATCGACTTCGTCGAGCACGCAGAAGGGGGCCGGCCGGCTGCGGAAGATCGCCATCAGCAGCGCGACGGCGGTCATCGCCTTCTCGCCGCCCGAGAGCTGGTCGAGCACGCGAGGCTCCTTGCCCGGCGGCTTGGCGCGGATCTCGATCCCGGACTCGAGCCAGTCGATGCGGCCCTGCTCGTCGGGCACCAGCGCGAGCTCCGCGCTGCCGCCGCCGAAGAGCTTGCGGAACATGCCGTCGGTGCCGGCGAAGTGCTCGCGCACGCGGGTGAAGGTCTTCTCGAAGCGGACGCGGCTCACCTCGTCGAGCCGTCCGATCAGCTCCTCGAGGCGGCCCTTGGCTTCGTCGATGTCCTCGACCTGCTTCTTGAGGTCGTCGTGGCGGCCTTCGAGTTGCGCGAGCTCCTCGATCGCGTCGAGGTTCACGTTGCCCAGCGCCACGATCTCGCGGCGAAGGTCCTCGGCCTCGGTGCGGGCTGCCTCGAGATCAAGGCCGCAACCGCCGGAGAGTTCGCGGTCCTCGCGATAGGGCCGGTAGGCCTCGATCAGTTCGAGTTCAAGCTCCTCGCGGGTCTGCTCCTCGAGGGTCTCTCGCCTCACCTCGAGTTCGCGTCGACTCATCTCGACGGCGTGATGATTCCGCTCGATGCGGCTCGCCTGCTCGCGGGCGTCCTCGAGGAGCGAACCCGCCTCGCGAGCCTTCGACTCCGCCTCGTCGGCGGCCTGATTCGCCGCTTCCACCTCGCGAACGAGCGTCTCCGCCTCGGCCTCGGCGCGGGCGGCGGCCTCGGTCGCCTCGGCGACGATCGCAAGGTGCCGCTGCCGCTGCTCTTCACGCCGACTGAACTGCTCGGCGAGCACCTTGGTCTGGCGCCTCGCCTCCTCGAGTTCCCGTTCGAGATCCCAGCGCTGCCGTCGCGCCGAGTCGGCGGCCGCCGCGGCGCGGGTCAGGGTCTGACGAGCTTCTCCGAGGGTCTCGGTCGCGGCGTCGAGGGCCGCTCGATCGGAATTCGCCTTGGTCCGGGCCCCTTCGATCTTCGAGGACTCCTCGGCGAGCAGCGCCTCGAGCGACCCGTGGCGGCGCTCGAGTTCCTCCTGCTCGCGGGTCGCGGCGGCGGCCCGCTCCGAGAGCGTGCGACGACGCTCCTCGAGATGGATCCGCTCCTGCTCGAGCCGGTCGATCAGGCCACCGCAACGCTCCGCTTCGACCTGCCGCGACACCGCCTCGCCGCCGGCCTTCTCGATGCGGGCGCCGCAGGCGGCGGCCTCGGCGCGATTGCCTTCAAGCGCGGTGGCAAGCGATCCCTCGTTCTCGGCGAGGTTCGCGATCGCGGCATCGATCGAAGCGATCTCCCTCGCGAGATCCGCGGCCTCGGCGCGGCGCTCGAGCCATCCGCTGTGGCCGTCCTTCGAACGCTCGGCGGGTTGCCCGACGCGGACCGTGCCGTCGGGCCTCACGAGCGAGCCGTCGATCGCGACGACCGTGGCGCCTTCGAGCGGACCGCCTTCGGAGGTCCATCGCAGCGCCGTCGCGAGGTCCGGCGCCGAGTAGACGTCCTCGAGCAGATGGTCGGCGAGCGCGACCAGGTCTTCGCGAATCCGCACGAGGCTGCGCACGGCGCAGGAACCGGCGGGAATCGATCGAACCCTCGCGTTCGTCGGGCTGGCGGTCTCCAACGGGAAAAACGAAAGCCCGCCGCCGACCTCCTCGACGCTCGCCGCACCGACCTCGATCTCGCCGCGGGCCGCGGTCGCGAAGAGCTGCAGGCGATCGCCGAGCGCCGCCTCGACGATCGAAGCGTCGCGACGGTCCACCTCGAGCAGATCGCCGACGAGGCCGATCACCCACGGGAATCGTTCGGGCGCCGCGAGCACCTTGCGCACCGCGTCGTCGAGCCCTTCGCCGGACTGGCGCCACTCCTCGAGCAGCCTCCGCCGCGAGGCGAGCGAGGTCCGGCGATCGCGAAGGCCGTCGAGCTCCTCGGCGACCCGGCCGCGGCGGTCGTCGATCTCCGCAGCGTGCCGCGAGATCTCCGCAAGTTCGGCGCGGGCGGTGTCGCGCTGCTCTTCCGCTTCGGCGAGGGCGGCGAGCGCCGCGTCGCGCCGAGATCGATGGCCGGCGAGCGACTCCTCGAGCGGGGCGGATCGTTCGGCAAGTTCGGCGAGGTCGCGGGTGTGCGCGGCGGCCCGCTCCCTCGCGCCCGCGAGTCGCGCGGCGATCTGCGAACGCTCGCTGGCGATGCGGGTCGCCGACTCCTGCAGGCGTTCGAGCGCGGCCTGGCTCTCGATGACCGCCGCCGCGATCGCGGCTCGTTCGCCCGTCAGCCGCTCGACCTCGCGTTCGCCCTCGGCGGCGGCCTCCGCGGCGGCGGCGAGCTGCTCGCCGGACTCCTCGAGCCTCGCTTCGAGGCTCGCGATCCGCTGCGTGTCGTCCTCGAGTCGGCGGCGATCCTCCTCCTCGCGAGCCGCGATCTGGTCGAGGTTCTGCTGGGTGAGCTCGGCCTTCTGGCGATGCTGCTTCGCGTCGCCAAGCAGCTCGATGCGGCGCTGCCCGATGCGATGCTTCTCGCCGATCGCCTCGTGCCGCGCGAGGTCGAGCCTCTCGCGACGCTCCTGCAGCGACTCGAGGTTGCGGGAGAGCTCGACCCGCTCCGACTCGATCCGGCTCAATTCGCTCGTGAGTCCTTCGAGCCTGACCACGAGCTCGTGGTACTGCTCGAGCACGAGCACCCGCCGAAGTTCTCGGCGTCGCGCGTCGAGCTCCTGCCGCCTCCGGGCCTTCTCCGCCTGGCCCCGCACGATGCGAAGCCGGCGTTCGGTCGAGGCGAACTGCTCGCGCACCGCGACGAGGCTCCGCTCGGCGTGATCGAGCCGTCGGGCGGCCTCGACCTTGCGAAGTCGGAATCGCGCGACGCCCGCGGCCTCCTCGAGGATGCTGCGCCGCTCCTGCGGATTCGCGAGCAGCATCGAGTCGACCTTGCCCTGCTCGATGATCGAGTAGGCGTCGGTGCCGATGCCGGTGTCGAGGAAGAGCTCGCGGATGTCCTTCATGCGGCACTTGCGGCCGTTGATGAGGTACTCGCTGCGTCCGTCCGCGTGCAGGCGGCGCATGACCTCGACCTCGTCGGTGTCGACCGGCAGCCAGCGATGGGTGCCGATCTCGCGACGGATCGGCGAAGAGCCCTCGTGGCCGATCTCGGGATCCGGGTCGACGAAGCCGTCAGGCTCCTCGGCGAGGATCTCGCGGTCGAGCTCGTTCGCGAGGTCGTCGCCCTCGAGGCCGTCCCTCGCGGCGTCGCGCGGAGGGTTCGAGAAGGTCAACGCCACCGACGCCATGCCGGCGGGCTTGCGGGCGCTCGAACCCGCGAAGATCACGTCGAGCATCGCGGTGCCGCGCAGGCTGCGGGCGCTTCGTTCGCCGAGCACCCAGCGGATCGCGTCGACCACGTTCGACTTGCCGCAGCCGTTGGGGCCGACGACGCCGGTGATCGGATGGTCGAAGTGGAACTCGGTGGGGTCGGCGAAGCTCTTGAAGCCGCTCAGAGTGAGTTTTCGCAGACGCATCCACCGACCTCCTTGTCGCGGCCTTCGAGCAGGGTCCGCGGAACCTCGCCACCACCGTCGCGCGGACCCCGCCGTGGGTCCGAATTCGTCAACGCGGCACTGTATCGCGCGGGCTCGCCGGAACCTCGGCCGAAGGAATGCCGGCGGTGGCGGGCGCGGCAAGTCCGGCGATCCCCGATCGCGTCTTCGTGCTCGACAGGGAGGACGCGGGCCCCTCGGGATCGAGCTCCTCCTCGTCGAACTCCCCGCGGGGTTCGAAGTCGTCGCTCTCGCCGGCCCGGAGGATCGCGGCGAGGATCCGGTCCTGCTCGGCCTTGAAGCCGCCGGAGAAGCCGCCGTCCCGCCAGAGCGCGTGCAGCGCGCCGATCGTCTCGGAGTAGGTCAGCCCCAGGCCCGGCAGGGGGCTCTCCGGCGTGCGTCCGTGCGCGAGGAAGGCGACGAACTCCGGCAGCGAACTCGGAGCGTCGAGGACGACCGCGGGATCGGGGCCCGGCTGCTTGTAGTAGACCGACAACGTCGGCGAGGTGCCGTCCCCGCGGACCATGAGCCGGTTCGACCAGGCGGAGAAGGTGATCGGTCGGGCGATCTCGTTCTTCTCGTCGAAGACCACGAGCGTCGGCTCGCCGGTCTGCGAGACGTAGAGCATCGGCTCCGAACTCGGCACCACCTGCAGACGGAACTTCCCGTCGATCGAGTAGGTCTCGACGATGGGATCGCGGCGCTTCTCGAGGGTCTCGAAGGCGGCGAGACGGATGTCGACGTTCTCGGCGTCGAGCAGCGGCCGCAACGCGAGGTCGATGCGGGGATCGGTCCCGAGCTTCGAGAGCAGGTCGATCGCACGAAGGCGATCGTCGACGCCGCCGTTCTGGCTCATCGCGACCAGATGCGGCACCACCATCGGGTCGCCGAGATAGGCGCCCGCCTCGATCGCGGCGAGCTGCGGGCCCTCTTCGGGGTAGTCGTAGAGATCCTGGAAGACCGGCACCGCCTTGGGGCCGATCGCCCGCCAGCGCCACGTGGCGCTCTCGCCCTGCGCGGGGCTCGCGAGCAGGGATCGCCGGACCGCAAAGGCGGTCTGCTCGGGCGCGGTCGTCTGCAGCGAGGTGTGGCGCACGAGGTTCACGAACTCCTCCGGCCTATCGCGCCACGACGGAGGCACCGTGAGCTCGACCGAGTCGCCGCTGCGACCGTGCGCGGTCTCGCCGACCTGCCCGGCCTCGCGCGGGAACATCGAGTTCACCGCGGACTGGATCGACGTCGCACGGGCGTGGCTCGTCGTCGCGAGCCGCAGCTTGATGGGGATGTCCTTGCTCGTGCGACCGCCGTCCATGATCCGGCCGCTCGTGCGATTGATCGTGTCGCGGCCGGCCGCGTCGGGCTCGATGAACGGGTTGATGAAGATCGGTCCGCTGGCTTCCGCAAGCGGGAAGGACTGCTTGCTTCCGGTGCGAAGCGTGCCGGGCCGCAGGTCGGTCGTGTAGAGCCGTCCGCCTTCGAGGCTCGTCGTGCCCGAGCCTGGGATCGCGACCACCCGGACGTCGAAGGAGGTGTCCTTGGGAGCGCCGGCGGGGATGACGCCCTCGACGACGACCACCGCGGTGTCGTCGGAGTTGAGCATCGCCTCCGGGCTGAGGTCGCCCGCGCCGTAGGCGTGGCTGCCGATCCCGCGGCGGGCCATCTCGCGAATCATCTGCGCCCGGACCTCGGCGGGCATCAGCCGACTTCCCGTGCCCTTCAAGCCCACGACGAGCCCGTAGCCGCGCACGACGGTCGGCTGGTAGCCGACCATGATCGTCTCGCTCGCGACCGTCCCGCGGAGGATCGGCTCGACGTCGAGCTCGAAGTTCTGGTCGCTGCGGGTCGTCTTGGACTTGGGATCCGCCCGCTCGATCATGTTGCAGCCGACACCGACGAGCAGCGCGGCGAGCAGGGCGAGGCGGAAGCCGTTCGGCGCAGTTCGGGGCACGTTCACCAAGTCGATCGATCCTGACGGGTTCACGCGGAGACGAGTGGGCGCTACTGGATTCGAACCAGCGACTCCCGCCGTGTAAAGGCGGTGCTCTAGCCACTGAGCTAAGCGCCCGATCGCGGATCGCCGGCTCAGGCGACCGAAGTCGCAGATGGTACGAGCGGGCTCCCGGCGAGACCACAGCCAAGGGCTTCCCATCCCTACCATCGCGGTTTCCCCGAGGTCCGCGTGCTCGAGTCGCCAAGCCCAAACCCCGATCACGAACCGCCCGGGGAGATCCCGGCCGAGGCGACCGCAGCGGGCGAGGCGAGCGTGCCGACCGGGGCCGGCCTTGCGGATCTCGACACGCTCGAGCCCCCGTTGCGAAGGCGATTCGCCCGTGTGCTGAGGGCGATCCGCGGCGGACGACTCTCCGACCATGCGAGATCGAGGGCGATCGAGGCGATCCGGCAGGCTGCGGAGGCCCGGCGGGGGCGCTTCGCCATGCCGATGCGGATCGATCCGCCGCCGCCGGAACTTCCGATCGCCGGCGCGTGGGAGGCTCTCGGAGAGGCGATTCGCCGGCATCGGGTGGTCGTCGTGCGCGGGGCGACCGGCAGCGGCAAGAGCACCCAGATCCCGCGGCTCTGCCTCGCGATCGGGCGGGGGATCGAGGGTCGCATCGCGGTGACGCAGCCCCGCCGCATCGCCGCCCGCGCGATCGCCACCCGCCTCGCCGAAGCCTGCGGCGTCGTGGTCGGCACCGGCGTGGGATGGCGCACCCGCTTCGAGCGCCGGGTCTCGCTCGGTACACGGATCGAAGTCTGCACCGATGGCGTGCTCGCGGCGGGCCTCGGCCGCGATCCGCTCCTTCGCGACTACGACACGGTCGTCCTCGACGAGGCGCACGAGCGCAGCGTCACGATCGATCTCCTGCTCGGCGCCCTCCAGCACGCGGCCGCGCGGCGTCCCGATCTGCGGGTGGTGATCGCCTCCGCGACGATCGCCGCCGAGGCGTTCGCGTCGTACTTCGGCGGGGCTCCGATCGTCGAGGTCCCGGGGCGGCAGCATCCGGTCGAACTGGTGCATCGACCGATCGAATCGGCCTCGGAACTCGACGCCGACGCGGCGATGCTCGACGCGATGGCCGACGGCATCGAGGAGGCGATCGAGCGGCAGCAGGGCGAGGCGGGAGACGTCCTCGCGTTCCTGCCGACGACGCGGATGATCGACGAACTCGCGGAGTCGCTCGAAGGCCGGCTTGGCGGCGTGCCGCTGCTTCCGCTGCATGCCCGCCTCGATCAGGCCGCGCAGGACGCGGCGTTCCGCACTCCGAAGGGACCGCGGGTGATCCTCGCGACCAACGTCGCGGAGACCTCGCTCACCCTGCCGTGGGTGCGATCGGTCGTCGACTCGGGTCTGGCCCGCGTGAAGCGCTACGACCCGCGGCGGCGCGTCGCGAGGCTTCGCGTCGAGCCGATCAGCCGGGCGAGCGCCGCGCAGCGGGCCGGACGCTGCGGCCGCGTGGGCCCCGGCGTGTGCATTCGTCTCTATGCCGAAGAGGAGCTCGCCAAGCGGCCCGAGTTCACGCCGCCCGAGATCCTGCGCACCGGCCTCGCGGGCACGATGCTCGAACTCGCCCATCGCAGGCTGCCGCCGATCGAGTCCTTCCCGTGGATCGAGCCGCCCTCGCCGGTTCGGATCGAGGAGGCGAAGCGAACGCTGCGGGAGATCGGTGCGATCGAGTTCGCCACCGACCCATCGGGACGCCCCATCGAGCGACTCGGGCCGGTGGCGCGTCGGCTGGCCATGCTGCCGCTCGATCCGCGCCTCGCGCGAATCGTCGATGGAGGCATCGAGGAAGGCTGCACGGCGGAGGCGATCGTCCTGGCCGCGGCGCTCGCGGCGCCGGATCCGCGTCTCGCCGAGCGAAGCGAGGGACGCGAGAGCGCCGAACCGGATCCGTCGCGAGACTCCGATCCGCACCTTCGCGACAGCCGGTCGGACTTCCTCTCGACGCTGCGGCTCTGGCAGGCGTGGTCGGCGCGTGAAGCGGAGGGTGGCTCGAGTTCGCAACGCAGGTGGGCGCGGCGACATCGGCTGAACCCCGCCGCGCTTCGCGAGTGGTCGGCCTCGGTGAGGCAGCTGACGGCGCTCGTGCGGCGCATCTGGAAGGTGCGGCTTCCGTCGCCGCTCGCGCTTCCCGACTCGATCGAGCCGGTCCGGGTGCATCGGGCGGTGCTGCGCGGACTCGTCGGCGGCGTCGCGGCGAAGGTGCCGCGGGAGCGGTCGAGTCCACGCGAAGGCCGCGACCTCGAGGGCGACTTCGTCACCGTCGACGGTGTGCGGGCGTCGATCTGGCCGGGATCGAGCCTGCCGAGGGAACATGGCGGTCTTGTCGTCTCGGCGGAAGTCGTCGAGACCAGTCGACGATGGCTGAGGACGGTGGCGCCGATTCGTGCGTCGTGGGTCGAGCAGATCGCGCCGCACTTGCTCTCGCGAGAGCACTTCGAGCCGCACTGGATCCCCGAGACCGGACAGGTCGCCGCGTGGGAACGGGTGAAGCTCGGGGAGGTGGTGATCGTCCCGCGACGACGCGTGCCGTTCGGGCCGGTCGATCCGGCGGCGGCGCGGCAGGTCTTCATCCAGGGGGCGCTCGTCGAAGGGAAGTGGCGCACGCGAGGCCGCTTCGCCGAACGCAACGCGCAGCTCCTCGCGTCGCTGGCGGAACTCGAGGCGAGGTCCCGGCGCCCGCATGCGGCGCTGCGCGAGCAGGCGGTCTTCGAGTTCTTCGATCGACGGGTTCCTGCCTCGATCCACAGCGGCCCGAGCTTCGAGCGCTGGCGACGGCGGGTCGAGTCCCGCCGGCCGAAGCTCCTGTGGATGCGTCCGCGGGATCTCGTGGGCGACTGGATCGTGCCGGATCGCGAGTCGTTTCCCGACGAGTGGATCGCCACGCGTCGAGACGGTTCGACGCTTCGGCTCGCCCTTCGCTACCGGCACGAGCCGGGGCGCGAAACCGACGGCATCACCCTCGAGGTTCCGATCGAGGCGCTCGCGGCGATCGATCCCCAGCGGGTCGAGTGGCTGGTGCCCGGCCGCCTCGAAGAGAAGGTGCTCGCCCTCGTGAAGGGGCTGCCCAAGGCGTTTCGGGTGCGCCTGCAGCCGATGAAGGAGATCGCCGCGTCGGTCGCGGAGGCGTTGGCGGGGCCGACGGTCTTCGGGGCCGGCAGCTTCTGGGAGGCCCTCGCGACTCGACTGTCTCGCCACGCCCGGGAGCGGATCGAGCCGGCGGCGCTCGCCGCGGTCGAGATCGATCCGTCGCTGCGGATGCGGATCGAACTGCGAGGCGCCGAAGGCGACGTGCTCGAGGCGTCGCGCGATCTGGAGACGCTGCGATCGCAGTGGCTTCCCGAGTCGCAGCGTCGCCTCGACACCCGGGCCTCGAAGCAGTCGTCGCTCGAGGCGTGGTCGAGGGATCGGATCGTCTCCCTCGATGCCGCACCGCTGCCGATCACCGTGCCGATCGATCTCGACGGACGGATCGTCGAGATGCATCCGGCGCTCGAGGAGCATGCCGGCACCATTCGGCTTCGGCTCGACGCCGATCTCGATCACGCGCTCGCCTCGACGTTCCTCGCGCTCCGCCGGCTCTTCACCGACGCCGCGCGAGAGGCGATCGAACATCATCTCGACTACCACCCGCGCTGGTCGGAGGCGTGCGAGGCCTGGGCACCGCCGGATGCGGACTCCGCCGACGACTACGGCGTCTCGTTCCTCGCCGCGGCGTCGCGTCTGGTCGCCGAATCCGCCTTCAGGATCGATCCTCGGCTGGTGCGCGATGCTCGCACGTTCGAGGCTCGGCTCGAGCAGGGCGAGCGCGAACTCTTCGGCCATGTCGATCGCGTGGTCGCGGCGCTGGCGGAGTCGGGCCGCCATCGCGCCGCGCTGCGGCAGAGGCTTGCGGAGCCGTCGCCTTCCAACTGGAGCGAGGCGCTCGCGGCGATTCGTGCCCGCCTGGTCGCCCTCGATCCGCGGGACTCCCGCTTCGTGGCGGAACTGCTTCCGGGCCTGCCGCGGTCCATGGCCGCGCTCGACGTGCGGCTCGAGCGCCTTCGAAGTTCCGGTCCCGGCCGCGATGCGCTCGAGACCGCCATGCTCGGCTCGTTCGAGGCGAGGCTCGCCGCCACCGGGCTCTCGACGCGCGATCCCCGATCGCGACGGCTTCGCCGACTGATCGAGGAGCTGCACGTGGCGACCTTCGCGGATCGCCTCGGCACGCCCGAGCCGATCTC
>CAZTMB010000022.1:24316-32228 GCA_964614695.1 uncultured Isosphaeraceae bacterium
GTGACCTACGACCGCCGGACCGACACGCTGACGATCGAACTCAAGTCCGGCGTGGTCGCCCGAAGCGACGATCGGATCGACGGCGTCATTCTCGACTTCGCCGCGGCGGGCGAGCTGCTGACGATCGAGATCCTCGATGGGTCGACCCGAGTCGATTCGACGACCTCCGTCGAGCTCGAGGTCGCCGCGTAGTCGAGCGCCGCCGATTCACGAAGGATCGAGGCCGCGGGAACCTCTCCGCCGCCGGGATCGTTGATCGAGACGAGCGTCGCGGCCTTGTCACGATCCATCGTCTTCAGCATCGGGATCGAGGGGCAGCGCCGGATCCTCGAGCGCCCGATCGATCGCCCGAAGCTGATCGATCACCGCCTGGCGTTCCTTCTCGATGAACTTGCCGGTGCCGACGAGGACGCCGTGGGAGATCATGCCCACCGCGATCGCGACGAGGATCATGCCCATGAAGCGCAGCAGGATCTCCTGAGCCTGCTTGGTGAGCACCTTCGCGATCCATCCCGACGCCGCGAAGCAGACGAAGAGGCTGAGCACGATCACCGCGGTGCCGGCGGCGGTTCCGAGCCGACCATCGAAGCCGTGATGCCCCGCGGCGACGGTGACGACGGTGGTGATCGATCCCGGGCCCGCGAGGATCGGCATGGCGAGCGGCACGACGAGCTTGCCGTCGACTTCCTTCTCGAGCGCCGCGACGTTCGCGATCGCCTCGGTGCCCGACGGCGTGCTGTGGGCGGGGTTCTCCGAGCCATGCAGCATCTTGAGTCCGATGCCGAGGACGATGATCCCGCCCGCGGTCTCGAACGCGGTCATCGAGACGCCGAAGGCGTCGAGGATCGCGATCGCGCCGAAGATCGCCGCCTCGAGGATGATGAAGACCGCGAGGCAGGTCTTGATCGCCGCCTTCATTCGGAAGGCCGGAGAGAGCCCTTCGGTCATGCCGAGGAAGATCGCGGTGTTGCCGATCGGATTCATCATCGCGAACAGCCCGAAGATCGCGCCGATGAAGGCCCCGGTGAAGAGTGCGGTGTCCATCGGGACAGTGTGCGGGATCTTGGCGGATGATGCCACCCGATGATCGCGATGATCTCGATGACCCCGCCAAAAACGCCGATCGCGGCTTCACGCGAGATCCGCGTCGATCGCTATCGCGCTTCGTTCGTCTCGAGCGACGTGACGATGCGATCGACGAGCGCCGGCTCGGGCGGGGGATAGGGCCGGAACTTCTCGAGCAGGCCCTGCTCCTCGCTGTGGAGATACGCGCGGGTGAGGCCGAGCCGCGACGCGAGCGGGCTGTCGACGAGCGTGCTCGAGTCGGTGGCGCCCATCTGCAGCGCGACCCGCCAGTCGAAGTCGCGCAGGCCGTTGCGATCGACGATCCGCTGCAGGTTCGGCACGGTGTCGGCGCTCGCGACCACGTGGACGCCGACCGAGGGGCCTTCGCGGAGGATCGCCGCAAGCAGCTTGTCGGGCTTCGGCGGGCCGTCGTCGGAGGAGAAGCCGTAGTCGTCCTCGCTGCGACGGAGATCGCGGAATCGATGGATGCCGTGGACGACGAACAACGTCGTGGTCGCATCGCGGGTCGGATCGTCCTGCCGCGCGACGACCTCCTGCGCGAGCTCCGAGAGGGCTTCGGGAAGATCGCGCGGGGCGAGCACCCGCGTCTCGCAGGGCAGCCGCTCGATGATCCCCGGGAGCGTGCCGAAGGAGGGGTCGTCCGCCGGCGTGCCGTCGGCGAGAAGCACCCGCAGCGCCGCACGGTCGCGCTGCGCCGCCGCGCCGAGCACGCCCGAGGCGAGCATGCCGAGGGTCGTCTCGATCTGCTGGCCGACCACGACGAGGTTCGAACCGGGCTGTCGCCTGAACTCGGCGCAGGCGGGATCGCGGATGGCGACCGGATCGCCGACCCAGAACCGCAGCAGCTCGCGCGACGGCCGCTTCGAGGGATCGCGCAGGAGTTCGGCGAGCGGAGCGTTCGAGGCGAGGTCCGCCGGCGCACTGCCTTCGAAGACGAGCGGCATCGCCGGCGGCAGGCCGCGTTCCTTCGACAGCCCGACCACGTCGGCGAGCACGCGATCGCGGACCGCTTCGGGAAGCCACACGACCTGGAAGGGGCTGTTGCCCTCGACGAGGCCGCCCGCGTCGTTGTAGATCGCCTCGCCGGGGCGCGACAGGAGGCGTGCCGCGCTGTTGTCGTCGGAGAGGATGACCTGCGCGTCGGCCTCCGAGCACTGCAGCGCGATGCGCACGCCCATCTGGCCCATGGTGCTTCGCGCCAGCGAGTACGCGCCGCCGAGGGTCTGCGACCCCAGCACCGCGTGGACGCCGAAGGCGCGGCCCTGGCGGGCGATGCGGTCGAGGAGGAGTCCCGCTTCGCTCGCGACCTTGTCGTCCTCGGTGAAGAGCTCCTGGAACTCGTCGATCACCAGCAGCGTTCGCGGCATCGGCTCGTTCGGACGCGCCGCGCGGAAGCCCTTGAGATCCTGCACGCCGACCGCGCGGAAGAGGTCGCCGCGGCGCTTGAGCTCGGCATCGAGTCCCTGCAGGACGCTGAGGCCGAACTCGCGATCGCTCTCGA
Organism: uncultured Isosphaeraceae bacterium; assembly: GCA_964614695.1. Classification (GTDB taxonomy): domain Bacteria; phylum Planctomycetota; class Phycisphaerae; order Phycisphaerales; family SM1A02; genus VGXO01. The sequence continues at coordinate 26,904 of CAZTMB010000022.1, forward strand.
CCGCGACCGCCTTGATGTGCGGAATCCGATGCGTGGCGTAGGTCTTGAACTCGACGCCCTTCTTGAAGTCGACGAGGTAGAGCTGCACCTGCTCGGGCGAGTACCACGCCGCGAGATTCGTGATGAGGGCGTGCAGCAGCGTCGACTTGCCCGAGCCGGTCTTGCCGGCGATGAGGACGTGCTGAGCCGTGCCCTCGCCAAGCACCATCTGCTGAAGTCGCGTGGCGCCGGCTCGCCCGAGCGAGACGGCCAGGCGCGGGCCGCTGTCGAGCGTCCAGCGTTCCGCTCCGTGCGGGGCGATCGCCTCGAAGGGCACTTCGACGCGAGAGGCGCTCTTCGCGCTGCGTCCGATTCGCCCGGCGAGCGACTGCAGGAGATCCGCGGGCGGCGCCTCGTCGAGGGACAGCGGCAGCGGTTCGAGACCTTCGATCGCGACCGACAGGTCGGCGGAATCCTTCGCCCGCGGATGCAGCCGGACGACCCCCCGCGCGAGATCCTCCGGCTGCAGCGCCGGCGGCAGCGGCATCCGGAGATCCCGAAGCAGCAGCGTCAGCACGCCGCACCGGGCGCCCGACTCGAGGATGCTCGCGAGCCGCTTCGCTCCGGTCTCGGTGAGGTTCGCGGGAAGATCCGCCATCACCAGCACGCGATAGGGTTCGGCGATCTCGCCGGCCTTCTCGTTGTAGGCGTCGATCGAGTCGAACTCGTTCCGCAGGTACTTCTGGATCACCGTCTCCATGTGCTCGGTGAGATCGGTGAGGCGCTGCTCGATGTGGCGAGGGTCGGTCCAGATGCGATCGCCCACGAGCGCCTGGTCCTCGTCGGCCAGATGCATGAAGCCCGCGAAGTTCTGGCCGAGACCGACCGGATCGACGAGCGTCAGGCGAACCTTGCCCGGCGGCAGCGTCGTCAGGATGCGAAGCACCGCGGCCTGCAGCACCTCGAGGCCGCGTGGCCTCGAGGCAGGCTCGACCTCGACGAGCAGCCCGCGACGGGACGGCAGATCGAGCAGCAGCGGCAGATCGAACGGTTCGGGAATCGGACTCGGACGGTCCTCGGGATGACGCCCGACGCTTGTGGCGGTGAATGCCGATGCGTCCACGCGCAGCGAGCCGATCGCGATGGGCAGGCCCGGCGCGGCGGCGGGATCCCAGGAGGTCCAGCCCGCGTCGCGCCACGCCAGCGTTCGCGGCGCGGCGAGGGCTGCGAGCGACGAGACTGCCGCGTCGAGCGAACGCCCGGTGGCGTCCCACTCCGCCGTGATCGACTCGCCCTCGGCGTCATGGTCCCGGGTGGCGGTGGCCACCTTCGAAGCTGCGTTCGATTCGGCGGTCCTCACCGCCTCGTCGCGTTCGGACTCGGCGGCATCGATCGTTCCCCTTGCGAGCAGTTCGGCCTCGGCGATCCGCTCATCTCGGCTTGCGATCGCCTTCTCGCGGTACTTGGGACCGAGTTCCTCGAGTTGCGCGAGACGTTCGTCTCGCTTGCGGGCGATCTCGTCGAGCAGGGGCGCGAACTTCGCCTCGGCGGCCTCGGTCTCGGCCTTGAGGTTTCGCCCGAGCACCTCGTCGCCTCGCTTGCGGATCTCCGCGGCCTCCTTGATGGCGACCTCGGCGCTTCGGTCGACCTTCGCAGCGGCGAAGGCGAACTTCGCATGCACGCGGCGGACCTGCCCGCGCGCGAGGAGGTACGCCACCGCGAGCATGAGCACCGTCGCGGCGATTCCGATTCCCGCGCCGATCGCGGCCGCGACGGCACCATCGGGACGAAGAAAGGCGGCGATCGTTCCGCCGACCACCGCGCCCGGAAGGAGCAGCAGGAACGGAATCACGCCCTTGAAGAGAAGCGGCAGGGTCCGCTTCTGCAGTTCCGCGGACGCCTCGCGAAGTTCGATGAGGGCCATCGGCACCGCGGTCGCGCCCTGTCCGGCGAGCGCCGCGTCGATCTTCTCGAGATCGATCGCCGGCTTCGGCACCCGTTGCCGGCAGCGGGAGAGGAAGGTGCGGACCTCGGTGCGCTGCTCGTCGAGGACCTGCCGCGCCGAGGCGATCCGCTCACGCACCGCGTCGGCTTCCTTCTGGTTGCGCTCGAGCCCGCTGTCGTGCACGCTGTCGGCAAGCCAGATCGCTTCGGCAAGCGCCTTGCGGGTCTGCTCCTCGGCCTGCTCGGCCTTCTCGGCGGCGGCCTGCCGTGCGGCGGCGAGTTCGCGATCGATGCGCTGCAGCCGCTCGCGATAGCGATGCTCCTCCCTCTCGAGGGTCTCCGCGCGGAGGGCTTTGGCCGCGGAGATCGCCTGCTCGTAGACGAGGGAAGCCTCGCTCAGAGCCTGCCGCCGAACCCGCTCCGAGGTCGCAAGTTCCTCGGCCAGGCGCTCGCGTCGGCGGCTCGACCGCGCGACGTGGTTGGCGATCGCCGCCTCGAGCGAGACGACCATGCGACCGGCATCCTCCGCGGGGTCCCCCTGGCCTCGCCGATGCGGCGCGATGTTCGACGTTGCGGCAGGACGCGCCGAGAAGTCTTCGAATCCGGGATCGGTCATGGAGAAGCGAGCGGTCACGCGGCGAGCGGTGCGGCCGAAGACGTGGGCGTTCGGCCGTTCAGCCGCACTCGCGGCGAACGCGGGCGATCGTATCGCGCATGGAGTCCATGGCGGACAGGGCGGCGCGGATGCGGGCGTCGAGGGGTTCGATCTGACGCTCCCCGAGCGCGTGCCGCACCGGGTCGTCCCAGGTCTCGCAGACGCGGCCCCAGCGAATGAGAAGCTCCTTGTGCAGGAGCTGCAGGCGGATTCGGGCGGAGGCGACGCTCATGGCTGGTCCTCCGGCGGCGAGGCGGACGGGTGAGGGGCTTGGCGGTCTGTCTCCGCCACCTGTCTCCCGTCTTCGCGCTCCTCTCTCCTGTCTCCACTCTCCTCTCTCGTCTCTCCCGTCGTCCGCCGCATCGACGAGAGGCTTGCGAGGGACGGAGCCGGAGCATCGCTGCCGATCGCGGGAATGCCCGCGATCAGATTGCGGAGATCCGGCGCCGCGGTGTGCAGGTACTGCTCGATCGCCGCGAGCGCCCGCTTGAGCATGTCCGCAGACGCCGGGAGGTCCCGCTCGAAGACCGCGGCGAGCGAACTGGTCGCGGCCTTGTATCGAGCGGCCTCCTGTCCCAGCTGCACCGACCAGTGCTTGATGCGGCGGAGCTTCGTTTCGGATTCCTCGAGCCGCGCCTGGGCCTTCTGCAGCGCCTTCTTCTCGTCGACCGCGGACGGCGGGCGATCCTTGCTCGAGACCGTCAGCTGCTTGCGGTAGAGGGCGCTCTTCGCGCGGGTGACCTCCTCGCTTCGCCGCCGATGCTCCTGCTGCCAGTGGATCTTCTGCTCGCGCTCGAGCCAGATCTGGATCCGATCGACCTCGGAGTCCGCCTCGCCGAGGGCGTTCGCGCCGTCGTGGATGAACTCGAGCAGCGCCGCGCGGAAGCGCTCGATCGCCTCGAGGTTCGTGATGCCGGCGCCTTCGCTCATCGCTGGTTGAGGTACTCGTCGATGCGGTCGGCCTTGCGGAGCAGGAACGGCACGTGGATCTCCGCGGCCTTGACGAAGCGGGCAAGCACCTTGAGGGTCTGGTCGAACTCCTCCGCGAAGCGGGTCTGCTCCTGATCCTTCCAGGTCTCGGAAAGCTGGCTCATGCGGCTCTGAAGACTGGCCATGCGGGTCTGCATCTCGCCGGTCGCTTTGCGAAGGTCGCCGGCGAAGCGACGCAGTTCCTCGGGATCGACGATCGCCTTGGCCATGAGCAGTCTCCGAAGGTGACGGGCGAGTCTACTCCGGAGCCCGAAGGAGCCCGGTTGCCCGAACCGATCGCTTCCCGATACTTCCTCGAAGCCCCGGAGGCGCGCCCCCGGGGCGGAGGACAGCGATCCCATGGCAAGCGAGATCCCGATCGGCGGCGTGTGGCGGGGGAGCCGGAGCGGCGCGACCTTCGAGGTTCGCGATCCGGCCGACGACGTCGTGATCGCCGAAGTGCCCGCGTGCGGCGGGCACGAGGCTCGCGAGGCGGTCGCCGCCGCCGCCGAGGCGTTTCCTCGCTGGCGGCGCGAGACCGCGCGGTCGCGGGCGACGAAGCTGCGGCGGCTCGCGGATCTTCTTCGCCGCGATCGGGATCGGCTCGCGCAGACGATGACCGCCGAGCAGGGCAAGCCGCTCGCGGAGGCCCGTGGCGAGGTCGAATACTCGGCGAGCTTCTTCGACGTCGCCGCGGATCTCGCGCCCCACGCCGGCGGCGAGATCGTGCCCGCCGCCGACCCCTCGCGGCGAATCCTCGCGATGCCCGAACCACTCGGCGTCGCGGCGATCGTGACGCCGTGGAACTTCCCGCTCGCGATGATCGCCCGCAAGGTGGCGCCCGCCCTTGCAGTCGGATGCACCGCGGTGGTCAAGCCCGACGAGCGCACGCCGCTTTCGGCGATCGAACTGGCGAGGCTCGCCGAGGAGGCGGGCCTGCCCACGGGCACGCTCAGCCTCGTGACCGGCGAGCCCGCGCCGATCGTCGAGGCCTGGCTCGACGATCCGCGGGTGCGGGCGATCTCCTTCACGGGCTCGACCGAGGTGGGACGCCTGCTCATGCGCGGAGCGAGCCGGCATCTCGCGAGGGTCTCGCTCGAACTCGGAGGCCATGCGCCCTTCATCGTCTTCGCCGACGCCGACCTCGATCGTGCGGTCGACGCCGCGGCCGCCAGCAAGTTCCGCAACGCCGGGCAGACCTGCATCTGCGCGAACCGGTTTCTCGTCGAAGCGTCGGTCGCCGATCGCTTCGCCGAAGCGCTCGCGGAACGGACGCGAGTCTTGCGTTGCGGCCGAGGGCGGGAGACCGGCACGACCACGGGGCCGCTGATCGACGATGCGGCGATCGCCAAGGTCGAGTCGCACGTGGTCGATGCGATCTCGCGCGGCGCGCGGGCGATCTGCGGAGGCGAACGTGCACGGATCGACGGGCTCGCCGACCGCTTCTTCGCCCCGACGGTGCTCGATCGGCTCGATCCCTCGATGCGAATGTGGCGGGAGGAGACCTTCGGCCCGATCGCGGCGATCGCCCGGTTCGAGGACGAGCCGCAGGCGATCGCGATGGCCAACGACACCGAGTACGGCCTTGCGGCCTACTTCTTCACCCGCGACGCCTCGCGGCTGATGCGGGTGGCGGAGGCCCTCGAGTACGGGATCGTCGGCGCCAACGACGCGCTGCCCTCGACCGCGGAGGCGCCCTTCGGCGGCGTGAAGCAGTCGGGCTTCGGCCGCGAGGGCGGGCGGTGGGGACTCGAGGAGTTCACAAGCGTGAAGTACGT
>CAZTMB010000023.1:0-32125 GCA_964614695.1 uncultured Isosphaeraceae bacterium
TGCGGGTGATCGGGAGCACAAGCGAGCGGGGCACGCCGCCGCGGCGCCTCAGCGATTCGAATCATCGAGGCCCGTGAGGCTCGACGAGCCCCAGAGTTCCCATCGAGACGTCGATGGGCGCATCGCGAGTTGCCAATCGCGCGAGGCGGGCGATCATACGGAACGAGTCGCGGGCTTCGGTGGCGTGTCGCCGGCCGATGCACGCGATCGCCGGAAGCCGCGCTTCGTGAGCCTGCTCGCCATCGATCTCGCCGGCGTCCGCCTCGCCAACCCCGTCGTCCTCGCGGCGGGCACCTGCGGCTACGGCCCGGAGATCGCGGACTTCATGGATCCGCGCGGCGTGGGCGCGGTGACGACGAAGTCGATCACGCCCGAGTCGCGTGAAGGTCATCCGCCGTGGCGGGTGATCGACGTGCCCGGCGGCATGATGAACGCGATCGGGCTTGCGAACCTCGGTCTCGATCGGTTTCTCTCGGAGAAGGCTGGCCCCATCGCGGCGCTGCCGACGGTTGCGATCGGCTCGATCGCCGGGCACTCGGTCGCCGACTACGTCGCGGTCGCGGCGGCGTTCGACGCGATCGACGCGCTGCCGATCGTCGAACTCAACGTCTCCTGCCCGAACACCGCCGACGGGCGGCAGTTCGGGCACGATCCGCACGCGTTGAAGACCGTGCTCGCGGAGGTGCGACCGGTGCTTCGGCACACGCGACTGCTCGTCAAGCTCGCGCCCGACGCGCCCGATCCGATCGCGATGGCGGCGGCGGCGATCGAAGGCGGTGCCGACGGACTCACCGTCTCGAACACCTGGCCGGCGATGGCGATCGACGTCGATTCGCGCAAGCCTCGCCTCTCGGCGGGTCGCGGCGGCCTGAGCGGCCCGGCGGTGCATCCGCTCGCGGTGCGGCTGGTCTTCGCGATCCACCGGGCGGTCGCCGGCCCGGCGAAGATTCCGATCATCGGACTCGGCGGCGTCGTGCACTGGCGCGATGCGGCGGAGTTCATTCTCGCTGGCGCGACCGCGGTCGGCCTCGGCACGGCGCTCTTCATCGACCCGCGCATCCCGAGGCGGGTCGCGAAGGGACTCGAAGGCTGGGTGAAGTCGCAGGGCTGCGCGAACGTCTCGGAACTCGTCGGCAGGGTCGAGGCGTGATCCGCCGCGAGGAACGGGATCGATTCGACCGCCTGCTCTCGAAGGTGATCGACGAACTGCCGGCGCCGATCCGCGACCTGCTTGAGGAGGCGCCGGTCTACGTCGACGACGCGCCGCCCGAATCGGTCTTGCGCGAGTTCGGCGTCGAGGATCCCGCGGATCTGTGCGGGCTGCACTCGGGCGTGCCGCTCACCGAGCGGAGCGTCGGCGATCCGGGTGGGCACCTCGAGACGATCTCGCTCTACCGGCTCGGGATCATCGAGGCCGCGGGCGGCTGGCGTCGCTGGACCGACGACGAAGGGCAGGTCTGGGGCGGGATCGACCGGGTCCGCGAGGAGATCCGGATCACGCTGCTCCACGAGATCGGCCACCACTTCGGGCTCGGCGAAGAGGACCTCGATCGTCTCGGGTACGGCTGACGGCCGCGATCGGTCGGCGGAGTCGGTGTTCTCGGATTGCCGCGCCGAAGCGGGGGCCAGCATCCGCGAGGGCATCGGGTCCCCACAGATCCGAGGCGAAGGTTCGGGGGTGGGCTCGCCACGGGTGTCTCGGAGAACAACCTTCGAACGGTCCCGCGGTGGTTCCCCCCGCGCACGTTCGCCGCGATCGATGCCGGCAGGGCCTCGATCGGTTCCTCGACGCATCAAGGCGCCGGAGCGATCCGCGGCCGAGCCGACGCGCCGCCGAGGCTCCCCGGCCCGTGGCGTCCGACGGCCGGAAATGTCCTGTAACCCGCGAGGCGCCGATCTCGCTGGCCGATGACTCCAACTTCTCGATCCGGCGAAGGATCCGATCCAACCACGGAGGTACGATCTGCCCATGACTCCCCAGACTCTTCAGAACGCCGCTTCGACCGCCTCCGCCGACGAGACCTTCACCGCGGAGGACCGCGAGCGGCTCATCGCCGACGTCGAGGCGTACTGCCAGGAACTCCGTCCGATCGAGGAGATCAAGTACCTCGAGCGCGAGTTCAACCCCGCGATCGCCTCGCTCGCCAAGAAGCACGGGATCTGCGGCATGCCGGTGCCCAAGCGCTACGGCGGTCGTGGTTCCGACAGCCTCACCTACGCCCGGATGCTCGCCCGCATCAATCGCGAGGGCTCGGGTCCGCGGACCTTCTTCAGCGGCCAGTCGTCGATCGGCCAGTATCCGATCCTCAAGTACGGCACCGAGGACCAGAAGCTTCGCTACCTGCCCAAGTCCTGCGCGGGCGACCTGATCCTCGCTTTCGGTCTCACCGAGCCCGATGCGGGTTCGAATCCGCTCGAGGGCACCACGACCTACCGCCGTGAAGGCGACAAGCTCGTGATGAACGGCGTCAAGTACCTGATCTCGAACGGATCGATCGCCGACGCGGTGATCGTCTTCGCGTTCCCCGAGGGCGCCGAGGGCGACGCTCGCCGCATGAGCGCGATCATCGTCGACACCGCCGGCGACACCTTCGAGAAGGAGCAGATGCACTCGAAGCCCGGCATGTACACCTGCGACACCGCGATGTTCTCGATGAACGAGCACGTCATTCGCGGCGACAACATGCTCGGCAAGGAAGGCGAGGGCTTCCGCATCGCGATGCACACGCTCGTCTCGGGACGGCTCTCCGTCGCGTCGGGCTGCCTGGGCTCGATCGAGGACTGCCTTTCGGAGTGCATCGACTGGGCGAAGACCCGCCATCAGCACGGCAAGGAGATCGGCCGGCACCAGCTCGTGCAGGATCACCTCGCCAAGATCGAGATGGCCCGCGCCACGAGCGAGGCGATGATCGAGCGGGCGGCGCTTGCCAAGCAGGCCTCCGACGACGCGCCCGGCGACAAGGCGCTGCTCGCCGACGCCGACTACAAGGTCGCGCAGGCGAAGTTCTTCGCGAGCAACGCCGCCTGGGAGGCTTCGGATCACGCGGTGCAGATCTTCGGCGGCCGCGGCTGGAGCGAGCTCTACCGGCCCTTCCGCCACCTGCAGGACGTGCGGGTCTGCCGGATCTACGAGGGCACCGACGAGGTCATGAAGCTCAAGATGGGCGCGAAGCTCCTCGGCAAGGAGTACGAGGCGTTCAAGTAGTCGTCGAAGCCTCGGGCCGGGCCGCGCAGCGGCCTTCGTCAAGCCGTCGGCGCAGTCGTCACGCCCCATGCGCATCGCCATCTCCGGTTCCCACTCGCTCGGCAAGTCGACGGTGGTGAACGACTGGGTGGCGACGCATCGGGAGTACCTCCGCGAAGAAGAGCCCTATCGCGCGCTGGGGATGAACGGGCCGTACGAGATCCGCTTTCGGGACGCCTCGACGCGACTGCAGAACGGGATCCAGCTCTACTACAACATCGCGCGGGTGCACCGCTACGCCACGAGCGCGGACGACGTCGTCTTCGATCGGGCACCGGTCGACTACCTCGCCTATTCGCAGTTCACCGCCGAGTGCGGCACCACCGACATCGACGAGTCCTTCGTCGAGTCGATGGTCCCCGCGGTGCGGGAGTCGCTCGACCACCTCGACATCCTCGCCTTCGTCCCCGCGTCGAAGGAGTGGCCGGTGGAGATGGAGGACGACGGCATTCGCCCGGTCGACTACGAGTACCGGGATCGCGTGGACGCGATCTTCAAGCAGATCTACCGTGAAGAACGCTACGCGGTCATGCCCGCGCTGAACCCGCCGTTGCTGGTGGAGCTGTCGGGGCCGCGTGCGCAGCGAATCGAGCAGCTCGAGGCCGCGATCGCGAGGCGGTCCGCCGGCTGAATCAGCCCGCGGCGAGCGTCTTCCGCACCGCGTTCCAGCCGTCCTCGAGCACCTTGTTCGCGGCGGCCTGGATGAGCGACGGGCCGACCGCGGAGACGAGGCCCTTCCGCTCGACGACCTTCGCTTCCCACGAAGCCTTGGTCTCGGCGCCGTCGGCGATCCCCTCGAGCGTGATCGCGCTTTCGATCGTCATCGACATGCCGATCCCCTCGCTCTTCGCCGTCTGCACGAGCTTCCGGCCCGGTTCGGTCTCGTCGATCGTCATGGTCACGCGAAGCGTGCCGCGAAGGAACGAGAAGCCCGGCTTCACCACGAGCTTGAGGGTGCGGGCGTCGACGCGATCGACGCTCGTCACGTCGGGCATGTGCTTGGCGACGCCTTCAAGCGCGACGAGGGCGTCGCGAACCGCCTGAGGCGGATGGGGCAGGGTGGTCTCGCCGAGAAAGGGAGGAATCGCGGCCATGACTGGCGTCTTCTCCGGAGTCGTGGACAGGGAAACGGGATGGCGTTCTTCGATGGGCGATGGCGACGGCTTCACGCCGCCGCACGATCACTCGCCGACCGCGACCTCGGCGCCTTCGGCGATGTAGAGGATTCGCGTGCACGCCTTGCACTGGACGACCGCGTCGGCAGGGCCGGCGAGCCGCGAGAAGGACTCCTTCGGAATCTCGAGGTTGCACGCCCCGCAGGCGTACTCGCGGTGTCGGCGGCTGATCTCGATGACCGGCGCCATCGCCTCGCCCTCGGTCTCGCTCGCGACGCGTTCGAAGACCTTGCGGACGTCCGGCGGAATCGCCCTCGCCGCCTGCTCTCGCTCCTCCTCGAGCTGCCCGAGCCGTTCGCCGACGTCGGCATGGCGCTGGTCGAGGTCGGCCTTGGCGCGATTCCGCACCGCGGCACGTTCGTCGATCGAGGCCTGCAGCGTCGCCAGCTGGGAACGAAGGCCCTCGGCTCGCTCCATGTGCCCGAGCGCCTGCGTGTCGATCTCGTCGCGCTTGCCCTGCAGGGTCTTCAGATCGGCGAGGATCGCCTGGTACTGCTTGTCGTTCTTCGAGGCGTTGAGGTCGAGGCGGAGCTTCTCGATCCGCTCGGCGATGCCCTTGCCCTCGGTCTCGAGGTTGCCGGCGACCGCCTCGAGCTGACGGATCTGCCGGCGGAGTTCCTCGCCCTGCTGTTCGAGTTCGTCGAGGAGTCGCTGCTGCGCGTTCAGGAATCGCTCGGCGGAATCGAGCCGCTGCCGAAGTCCCGTCACCTGGGTGTTCACGCGGTGGAGGGTCATCAGCTGCTGCTTCAAGCTCATGGAACGGTTCCTGGGGCGGTTCGGACGCGACTCGTCGAGGCGAGTGGCGAAAGGGCGATCCTACCGCGTCGCTCCGCCTCCGCCCGCCGAGGAGCCGGCGGATTCCGAGGTTTGACGCGGCCCGGCGGGCGAATCTCGCGGAAGGGCGTACCGACGCGGCGGCGATTCAGCGGGCAAGCACCAGCGGCAGCAGCAGGCCCGCCGGCAGCAGCGAATCCATGACATCGAAGATGCCGCCAAGGCCCGGCAGCGTGCGGCCCGAGTCCTTGGCACCCGAGACCCGCTTCAACAGGCTTTCCGCGAGATCGCCCGCCTGTCCCATCACACCGAGCGCGGCGCCGAGGGCGGCACCAGCGGCTGGCGCGAGGTGGTCCGCGGGATCGGCGAGCGAGCCCGACCAGGTCGCCAACCCCCAGCCGACGAGGGTCGAGGTCGTGACGCCGCCAACGAGCCCTTCCCAGGTCTTCTTGGGACTGAGCCAGGGCACGAGCTTGCGGCGGCCGATCGAGAGGCCCGTGAAGTAGGCGCCGATGTCGCAGCTCTTCACGGTGAGCACGGCGCCGCCGAGGATCCATGCCGCGTGCTCCTGCCGCAGGATCATCCAGCCTCCGAGGCAGGCGCCGGCGTAGGCGATGCCGAGGGCGACCCCCATCGCGCTCGCGATCGCCGAGTCGAGTCGTTCGGGGCGCAGCGTCGCGGCGAGCGAGGCGATCGTGCCGAGGACGATCGCGATCGTCGGAAGCAGCGCCGAAGCGGCGCCGGCGGGAAGGAGGGACGCGACGAGGGTCGCGGCGGCGACGACCGCGGTGCCGATCGCGACGATCCACGGTGGCGTGGTGCCGCCGCAGCCGCGAAGGAGCGTTCCGATCTCGCGGCCGAGCAGCGTCGCGACGACGAGGATCGTGAAGCCGACGAGCACGAGCCCGCGCGGCGGCGTGCCGCCTTCGCCGACGATCGAAGTCCACGCGTCTTCACCCAACGGCGATGCGAACGGCATCGCATCGAGCCAGACGACCGCCACGAGCAGTGCGATCAGGCCGGTGCCGGTGATGAGGCGGAGTCGGAGCAAGTGGAGGGATCTTCGGAGGCGGCGACGGGAAGGGATGCGCTCAGGCGATTCGTTCAGTAGCGAGGCACGCCTGGATCGACGGAGACGGACCAGAGATCGATCCCGCCGGCCATCGATCGAGCCTGCGGGAATCCGGCCGCCTGCAGCAGGCCGACGACCTGCATGCTGCGCACGCCGTGGTGGCAGAAGACGACGATCGGCGGCGGGGGATGCTCGTCGCGATCCTCCCGCAGTTCGTCGATCCACTCCGCGGCGCGGTTCATGGGCACGTGGACGCTGCCCTCGATCGAGCAGAAGCGACGCTCGTCCTCGCGTCGGCAATCGACGAGCAGCATCGGCTCGCCGTCGGCGATCGCCCGCGCGACCGCCCGTGGAGCGATCTCGAGATGCGGCTTGACGCGTCGCCCATCCGGCAACTGGTCTGAATCGCCAGCGGCGTCGCCGACTCCGTCACTCGCCAACGGACGACTCCGCGGCGTCGCTGGCCTTGATGGTGGACACGGTATGGGGCAGCACTTCGTAGGCACCCGGTCCCGGCGCGATCACGACGCTCCACGGAGGTCGCACGACGAGACCGTACGGCGACTCGATCAGGCTCCACGCGGCGCGGAACGGATCGGCGAGTCCCGAGAGCGCGACGCGTCCGCCATCGGAGGTGACGATCACGGCGGTCTCCGCCGTCGGCATCGCCTCGCTCGACACGCCGCGACCGACCATCACCGGCGGCGTGAAGTCGGGCGCCGGGTTCGTCTCGACTTGTCCACGGGGCGCGGCGATCACCAGCACCTCCCACGAACCGCGATCGACCTCGTTGAATCGCCACGAGTCGTCCTGCCCGGGGGCCTCTTCCGCCGCGAGTCGCGGTGGGCTCGGGTCGAGGTCGGGAAGCGTGGTCCCGAGCGGTCCGACGTTGCGATTGAGGTCGCCCGTGCACGCGGCGAGCGCTGCCAGGGCGAGACCGCCGGAGAGGGCGGCAAGACAACGATGCGGAACTTCGCGGAAGGTCACGACCATGACGGGATCGTATCGACGACCCAGAGCGAGTCGGTTCATGAGCCGAGGCTCGCCAACGCGCCGGCGATCTCCGAGGCGGCCTTGCCATCTCGCGAGGCTTCCGCGGCCGCGAGCCCTTCCCGCAAGGTCTCGATCGCCTCCGGAACGCGTCCCTCGGATTCGAGCACCTTCGCCTTGTGGAATCGGGCGTAGGCGTGGGAGGGATCGGCGGCGATCGTGCGATCGAACCAGGCGATCGCCTCGGAGGCGTCGCCGATCCGAGCGTGCTCCTGGGCGATCGCATAGAGGCAGAAGGCGTCGTCGGGCTCGGCGTCGAGGAGCTTCATGAGCTTGGCGAGTCGGGGAGCGTCGGTCATGCGGCGAGTGTAGAGAGCGGGGAGGACGCGCCGAGCCTCGCGCCGTACGCTCTCGACATGGTCCATGAACTCGAATCGGGCCGACGCGTCCTCGCGATGCTGAGCCTCGCGATCGCGGCGGTCCTCCCGGTCGCGTGCTTCATCCCGCCTCCGCCTCGCGAGTTCGCGCCGCCGCCGCCGCCCAAGGCGCGGCTCGTCGATTCGACCGGCGGTTCCCATCGGGTCACGCTCGTCTCGAACGGACGCTGGTACTGCGGTCTCGGCTCGAGCGTGCTGGTGGTCGATCTCGCGAAGGGCCGCGCGATTCGCGAGATCGAGCTCCGCGAGCCTGGATCCGGCGGGCCGGTGTGCGACCTGCTGATGACCGAGGAGGGGCGGATGATCGCGGTGCTCGAGGACACTTCGGTGGTCGAACTCGACGTCGACGAGAAGGGCGTTCCCGAGGTTGCGCTCGAGACCGATGCGATGACCCTCGGAGTGCAGCCTCGCTGGGTTCGCGAGATCGACGGGGTGGTCTACGTCGGGGGCGCGGGCGGGATCGTGCCGCTCTCGGCACCAGGAGCGCCGCGCCTCGCCGACACGCTCGCCGAACTTGGGATCGAAGCGGCGGCGCCGCTCGTCGAGACCGCGGAGGGACTGGCGGCGCCGACCGGACGCCGCGTGCATCGGCTCGAGGATGGCCGCTACCTCGGTGCGGCGACGTCGCTCGTGCCGCTTCCGGAGGGAACCGGCGTGCCGGGAGGACTGGCGTTCGTGCTGCAGGGCCGCAGCGCGGCGGAGGTCGGCCTGATGACGCCGGAACTGCGCGTGACCGCAAGCCATCCGATTCCCGGAACGGTTCGGGCGATCCGCGTCTTCGACGGCAAGGTGTGGGTGGTGGACGACGAGGCGATCGTGGCGATGCCGATCGAGGGCGAGTCGCTCGGCGAGCCGGTGCTCGCGCGGGTGATTGGAGCGCTCGACGTCGCGCCGGTCGGCGAGTCGGTGATCGCGGTCTGCGGGCACTTCGGCCGCGCGCTCTACCGGGTCGAGACGACGCCGGCGGGGCCGGCGGACACCTTCTTCGCCGTGCAGCGCGAACCGTCCGATCTGCGGACCGCCACCCACGACGGGCGCATCGTGGTGGCGGCCGGTCCGGGTGGCGTGTGGCGCTACGAGCCTTCGCGCGGCGCGGAGATCACCGATCCGCCGAACGCGGCGTGGCAGACGCCGAAGGTCGAGGCGAAGGCGTTGTGGGGCGTCGCCACGATCGATCCCGACGGCCAAGGAGTCTCGATCGACCAGGCGCCGCTTGCAGCCTTCGCCTGGAGTCCCGATCCGCCCGCGACGGTGCACGCGCTGCTCGCGGTCGGGAACTCGCTGTGGGTCGGGCACGACGACGGGATCGATCTCCTGCGGTTCGAGCCGATCCCCGAGAAGCCCGACCCCGAAGCGCCGTTTCCGCCGGGATTCCGGCACGTCGGCACGCTGCGGATCGCCGGACCGGTGCGATTCCTGTTCCCGCAGCGAGTCGGAACCGGAGTCAGCTTCGTCAGCGAGTTCGGCGGCTTCGGCGTGGTGGACGAGCGGTAGCCGATCGCGCGGGCGTTCGCTTGCTGGAGGCGGGCCTGGGCGAGGCGGACGGCTTCGCCTTGCGAGAGGCGACCTTCGCCTCGGCACAGAATCGCTGACAGATGGCGTCGTCGGCGCACGTGCCGCCGCGGGCCTTGCACACGCGACGGCCATGGAAGATCAGCAGATGGCTGAGGAGCGTCCAATGCTCTTGTGGAAAGAGCGCCATGAGATCGCGCTCGACCTTGGCGGGGTCGTCGTGCCGAGTCAGCCCGAATCGCTTCGAGAGGCGTCCGACGTGGGTGTCGACCACGACGCCCTCGGGAATCCCGAAGGCGTTGCCGAGCACGACGTTCGCGGTCTTCCTCGCCACGCCTCGCAGCGCAAGAAGCTCCTGCATCGTCCGAGGCACCTCGCCTCCGTGCTTCTCGACGATCGTCCGCATGCTCTCGGCGATCGCCTTCGCCTTGTTGCGGAAGAAGTTGAGGCTTGCGACATGCGGCTCGATGCGATCGGCGCCCGCGTCGGCGAGCGCCCGAGGCGTGGGAAACGCCTTGAAGAGCGCGGGCGTCGCCTTGTTCACGCCGACGTCGGTCGATTGGGCGGAGAGGATCGTCGCGACCAGCAGTTCGTGCGGCGTCGAATAGTCGAGTTCGCACTTCGCGTCGGGATAGCGATCGCGGAGCGCGGCATGGATCTCCGCGGCCCGAAGGCGCTGCGCGTCGGTCTTGCGGGGGATCGAGGAGGTCGCGCGGCGGGCGGCGGTCATCGGGGGTCCTCCATCGCGCCGTTCCCGGGAATCGGCGGCAGCAGCAGCGCGAGCGGCAGGGCGAGCGCCACGCAGAGCATGCGTACGCCGTAGAGACGGTCGGCGAGGACGTGCAGCGCGTCGAAGCCGTCGCGGACCGCGATCGCGTTCTCGAGGTCGCCTGCAGCAAGGAGCGAGCGGTACTCCTCGAGCGAGGCGAGCATCGAGGGACCGATCGAGAGGTTGTGGCCGAGCACCAGCCCCAGTGCCCCGGCCGCAAGGGCCAACACGAACGTCGCGAGCCCACGTCCGGCTCGGCCGCGAAGCCGCCACCAGCACCACGCCGCGGCGATCGCGGCGAGCGGAGCGAGGAACCACTGCGCCAGATCGGTGGTCGCGAAGACGCGATCCATCACGAAGCCCGCCGCGAGGCGTCCTGACGCCGCGTCATCGCCCGATTCGACGAGGATCTCGTAGCCCGGCACGACGACGCCCTTGCCGGCGAGGGTCGGAAAGGCGGAGACCGCCGCGATCACCACGGCGATCCCGCAGGCAATCCACAACGCGAGCAGCAAGCAGAGGACCGCTCCGGGCAGGCGGGAGGAGCAAGACGTATCGGACATGCGCGCATGCTACGGATCTTGCGAAGGATCCCGGGTCGTGGCCGTGCCGCCGCGGCGCGACTCGATCCCCGCGGCGCGTTCGATCGCCGTCCTTACACTCTCGAGATGCCTCCCGATTCCGACGCGGTGACTGCCGGCCGCCATCTGGTTGCGGTCGCGCTGGAGGGCCTCGGCCTCGAGCCGCGCGAAGCGTTTGCGGCCTTGAGGGAACTCGGCATCGCGGGCGTGCAGTGGCCGGCGATGCGAGCGGGGCTCCGCCCACGAGAGCTGGACGCGAGCGGACGACGCGATCTGCAGTCGACGCTGCGACGGCACGAGCTCTCGATGAGCGGCGTCGATCTCTGGATTCCGCCGGAGCACTTCGGCGATCCCTCGCGAGTCGATCGGGCGGTGGCGGCGGTCGAGGAGTCGATTCGCTTCGCCGCGGAGTTCGGGCGATGCCCGGTTTCGCTGCGACTGCCCGCGGCGCCGGGCGACGCCGAGGCGAGTCAAGAGACGGCCTTCGCTGCGATCGGCGCGATCGCCGAGCGGCACGGGGTTGCGATCGCGGATCACGCGGTCCCGATCGCGAAGCGCGAGGGGATCGCGATCGGACTCGATCCGGTCGCGTGGCTCGCCGCCGGTCACGATCCCGCCGCGATCGCGATCGAGCATGGCGGCGCGATTGCCGCCGCGAGGCTGGCGGACCTTGATCGGGGAGGCTTGCGAACGCCGGTCGGTGATGCGATCGAGGGGCGTCTCGACGTCGTGCGCTACCGCGTGGGTCTCGAGGTCGCGGGCGTTCGCCGCCTCGTCGTCATCGATCCACGGCAGTGGTCCGATCCGATCGCCGGCGTGCGACGCTCGGCGGCCGCGTGGACCGAGGCGGGCCGCCCCGCGGGATGGAGCGGCTGATGCACGAGATCGAGACCGCCATCCTTGGTCATGGCGTCGATCTCGTCGACGATGCGCGGATTGCCCGCATGGTCGAAGAGCACGGCGATCGCTTTCTCGAGCGGGTGTTCACGCAGGAAGAGCGATCGCACTCGGGCTCCGGCGAGGGATGGCGAATCGAGCGGCTCGCGGCGAGGTTCGCGGCGAAGGAGGCGGTGCTCAAGGCGCTCGGCACCGGATGGCGAGGCGGCATCGCGTGGACGGATGTCGAGGTGGTCAAGGAGCCGTCGGGGCGTCCCGCGGTGCGGCTGCATGGCGAAGCGCAAGCGGTCGCCTTGAAGTTGGGCGTCGTCGCCTGGCACCTCTCGCTCTCGCACGCGGGCGGGTTCTCGATGGCGAGCGCGATCGCGTCGCGGTGAGACGCTCGCGACCTCCGCCGCGGCTGCGGGGCGGCCGATGTCGAGATCGGGCGACACGGCGAGTCTCGGGTCGGCCGGGAGTACGATGATCATCATGACTCGCCGGAACGGGCCGGTTCCCTACGAACTGATCGGACGAACCCGCGGGTGGTCCACCCTTGGGAACCGTCCCGTCGAGGGCGAATCCCCGCCGATCGGACCGGGCCGAGCCCTGCGGGTGCCCGCGGGCTACCTCCTGATCGCGGGCGTCGCGGTCGCGGCGGTGATGGTCGGCGTCTTCGCGTGGGGCTTCTCTCGGGGCGAGGCGGCAGCCCGATCCGAGACCGCCAAGACCCTCGCCGCGGCGGTTGCCGGCCGCTCGGTCCGGGATCCGCTCGGGGAGGTCGATGGCGTTGGGGGGGACCGCGATGGGTTCGGAGCGGGCATGGCGGACGAGCCTTCCCTGAACGAGGCGATGCGGGGGCTCGACTCGACGCCGGAGGGTGATCCGAGGCGGGCGGGACTCAACTACTTCGTGCTCTCCCATGCCACCGTCGAGACCGCTCCGGAGGTTGTGGCGTTCTGCCGGACCCAAGGACTTGAGGCGCACGTCGTTGCCGACCATAATGGGGTGCTCCGGAAGGTCATCGTGACCCCCGGCTACGCCGACGGAGCCCGCCGAAGCGAGACCGTTCAAGCGTTGGAGCGTCGCATCCGCGACGTCGGGCTTTCCTGGAAGGCCCAACGTCGCGGCAACACCGACTTCTCCGGCGCCTATCCGGAACTCTTCCGCGGCTCCAGCAGGTCCGAGTGACCGCCCCGAAGCCACTGCGAAGTTCCCCATGAGCATCCATCCGAGCCTCAAGACCGCCTCGGGCGCCCTTCAGCAGCACCGCAACGTGCTCACCCGCGCCGAGCGCATCGAGAAGTTGACCGACACGCAGCGCTTCGACGCCGGCTCGACGCCCGCCTTGGGTCTGCCCAAGGTGAGGAGCATCAAGGCCACCACCGGCAAGAAGCCCAAGAAGGCCGAAGAGGCCGCGGCGACCGATACGAAGGCGGCCAAGGGCAAGAAGTGACGACGACCGGAGGGGAGCGGGGCGACCGCTCGGCGTCCGCACGCCTCGAGTCGGGGTGGCACCGATGACGCTTCCCGCCGAGTCGCGCGGTCTCCTCGCCACGGACCATCCGCATCCGGCTCCCCCGCGACTCGATGTCGAGTCGATGATCGCGCGCCGCGCGAAGTCGGTTCAGGCGTCCGGCATTCGGCGGATCTTCGATCTCGCCGTCTCGATCAAGGATCCCATCAACCTCTCGCTCGGCCAGCCGGACTTCCCGGTGCCGGCGGCGATCAAGCAGGCGGCGATGGCCGCGATCGAGGGCGATCACAACGGCTACACGCCGACCAAGGGGATCCCGCCACTGCTGTCGGCGATCCGCGAGCGGCTGCAGGATCGCGTGGGCTGGAAGGCGAGCGACCCGAGCATCGATGCGATGGTCTCGAGCGGCACGAGCGGCGCGCTGCTGCTCGCGTGTCTCGCGCTGCTTGACGAGGGCGACGAGATCGTCGTGCCGGATCCGCACTTCGTGATGTATCCCGAACTCGGTCCGCTGACCGGTGCGAAGGTCGTGACGTGCCCGACCTATCCGGACTTCCGCATGACCGCGGAGAGGATCGAGCCGCTGCTCGGGCCTCGCACCAAGGCGGTGCTGATCAACAGCCCGTCGAATCCCTGCGGAGTGGTGCTCGGGGAACGCGAACTCCGCGAGATCGTCGACCTGTGCCGGCGCAAGGGCGTGGTGCTTCTCTCCGACGAGATCTACGACGAGTTCGTCTTCGACGACGCGCTCGAGCACGGCACCTGCCCATCGCCGGCCCGCTTCAGCGAGGACGTGCTCGTGATCGGCGGATTCGGCAAGACCTACGCCTGCACCGGGTGGCGGATGGGCTATGCCGCGGGCCCGGCACGCCTGATCGCGGAGATGGTCAAGCTGCAGCAGCACGTCTACATCTGCGCCCCGACCCCCGCCCAGCACGGCATGCTTGCGAGCTTCGGCGTGTCGATGCGTTCGCAGGTGGACACCTACGCACGGCGCCGCGACCTCGTCTGCGAGGCCTTCGCGGGAATCGCCGACGTGCCGCGGCCCGGGGGCGCGTTCTACGCATTCGTGGAAGTTCCGCCGCGTCTGGGCCTGACCGCGACCGCCTTCGTCGAGCGGGCGATCGCGAACCGCGTGCTGGTCGTGCCCGGCAAGGTCTTCAGCCACCGTGACACGCACTTCCGCCTGAGTTTCGCGACCGCGGAGCCGGCGCTGCGCGAAGGGCTCGGGATTCTCGTGGACCTCATGCGATCGAGCGGCTGACCCGCCGTCGCAGGCTCCGCGCGACGCCGAACGAGCCTGGAGTGATCACCGATCACGGGTGCGATGGGCAGTTGTCGCGACGTGATTGGACGCCGGCGGCGCATGAAGAACGCCGGGCGGCCTGAGCCGCCCGGCGTTCATCGATCGTCGATCGAGTGCGGCGATCAGCCGCCGTCGCGCTGTTCGGGGTTCTGGAACTTCGCGGCGCCCGGGGTGACCACGTTGTCGGGATTCACCGGCTTGGCCTCGACTGCCTGTCCCGAGGAACTGTCCCCTTCGCCGCAGGCGGCGAGGGAAAGGCAGAGGCCGGCGGCGGCGAGTGCTGCAACGAGGTTGAACGTGCGGGTCTTCATGCGACTCCTCTCGGCGAGGCCGAAATCCCCGAAGGTCCAAAGGCTTGAGGCGGCGTTCGGGGGCGCCGCCTCGGGCGATGACGTGCCGGTGGCCGGCGACGCCGGGGCGGATTGGAGAGTCTTCAATCCCTTCCGTCAACCCGCATGCGTCCGTGTTCGACTTCGCGGCGTCGACCCGATCGGTTCTTGGTTCCCGCGCTAGGGCACGGTCACCCGCATCGGATGGCCCGATGGCGCCAGCCATCGCCACTGGGTGTGATAGGTGTCGTCGTTGTCCGCGACCCCGATCTGCAGCGGCACGGTCTTGGACGGTGGGATCGACCATGCGGTGCGGGGGATCCGCATCTGGACCCGCCATCCTCCGTCGATCGGGTCCCAGTCGGCCAACGGGCGATCGGAGCCCGACGCCTCGACGACCGCAACGCCGTCGGCGCTCGCCTCGAAGATCCGATCCACGCCCTGCGGGGAGAACTCCACGAGCCAGCGGCGGCGATCGGGGCCTTCGCCGAGGTCGAGGCGGATCGCGTCGACCATCGGATCGTCGAGGCGACTTCGATCGAGTCGCCGATCGTCGATCGCCGCCGCCACGCGCTGGTCGGAGACTTCGATCAAGATCCGAAGGTCGCCGACCTCGTCGACCGCGAGCCTCGCGCGGGCGTCGGGCTCGAGGGTGTCGTAGGGCGAGAACTCCCACGCCGAGATCGGATGCGAGTCTCGCGCCCAGCGCCATCCGTCGGCGGTCGGCGTGGCGGAGATCGCCACCGTGCGAGCCACGGGAACCCGTCGGATCAACGTGATCGGCACCTCGCGGCCCTGCGAGTCGGTGTAGTGCGCCTTCACGCGGATCTCGGTCGGCGGCAGCGGATCGACGGGGGTCGTCTCGATCGACCACGGCAGTTCGATCCGGCGTCGCTCGAGCGGCGCGAGTTCGATCGCTCCCCCCGCGGCGATCGCCAACGGTGAATCGGTCCGCATCGTGAAGGGATTGAAGGTGTCGATCGCGGTGCGGGAGTTCCATGAGAGCGAGCCCGCGCCCACGGGCGCCACGAGTTCCGCCTGCGGCGGGGCCGTCAGCGGCGTCCACGAGTAGCGGACCGGCACGTCGAGCGGGTTGAAGAACTCGATCGCGAGCGATCCGCTTGCCGGCCCCGCGATCGGCTCTTCGATCGCGCCGATGATGGTGGCGGCGTCGGCGGTCTGCTTGAGCTTCCAGGCCCGCTCCTGATCCACCGCGGAGACGTGATCGGCACCGAAGGTGGCGCCGACGAGCTGGTGATGCACCTCGACGTCGCCGTCGATCGGGATGTTCACGAAGGTCAGATGCTGCAGCTGCCCGGTGAGCGGATGCTGATCGATCATGCCGCCGCATGACCCGAGGATGTGGTACTGCACCCCGTCGCGGTCGGGATCTCGCTGCAGCGCATGGAAGTGGCCGGCGATCACCGCATCGACGCCGTGCTCGGCGAGCATCGGATGCACCAGTTCATCCCACCGCGCCGAGCGATATCGCCACATCGGGCGGTGGGTGAGCAGCAGGATGGGCTGCCCTCGTTCGCCCGCTTGCGCGAGCGAGGCCTCGAGCCAGGCGAGATCCTCGGGGGAGAACGCCACGCCCTCCTGGCCGCGTCGGCCGTCGCTGAAGACGACGATCACGGTCGCGCCGGGCAACTCCGCGACGTACCGAAGCGGTCCGAAGGTCCGGCGATACCGCTCGTCGAAGGTCGGATCGTTCGGATCGCGAGTTCCGCTCACGACATCGTGGTTCCCCGCGACCGGCAGCACGGGGCGGTCGAGCGGCGTGACGATCTCAAGCCACTCGGCAGCCTCCGCATCCCAATGGGCGGTCGAACGGGTGTAGCCCTGCACCATGTCGCCGATCGTGAAGACGACGTCCGGATCGAGGCGCTGCAGGTCCTCGACGGCGGCCCGCAGGTACGGAAGCCCCCAGTCACGTCCAGTGGTGCGGTCGGGCAGGATCGCGATCCTCAGGGATCGCGGAGGCAACTCGACCGCGAACCGTTGCCGATCGACGGCGGTGCCGTCGTCCTCCGAGGTCCACGGACCTTGAAGCCGCGGCGTCTCCGCAGACGGATCCTGCGACGCGTGCAAGGAGTCGGCAAACGCGAGGACGGATGCCATGGCGGCAACCCACGAGATGTTGGCGAGAGATCGCATCCGCGAAGCGTACGGCTCGCCGCGAGTCCGGCGGGTCCGGGCGTCCTTGAACGCATCGATGGTGGACCGCGGGCGTCTCGCCCGCCGCAGCCGGTTTGGATCAAGGTTCGCCAGTCGGTCCGGTGATCCAAGTGCAGGCGAGTCCGCTCAAAGTCCACGACGGGGTTCGACCCCCTGACGCCCTACGAAAAACCCCGTTGAGGCACAGGGCATCAACGGGGCGGAGGGGAGAAAGATGCGGAGTAGGAGGCGAGGGCAACCCTCGTTGCTTTGTTATTCGTCACCGGGCATCCGGGTTCTTGAGTCCTGTTCAAAAATTTTCGCCAAGCGACCAAAGTCGCCCAGCTTGGCGCGAAGCCCGTCGCTCCAACCCTTGGCCGCTCTTCGACTTGAGACGCCGTTTCGTCCCGGGTCAGGAGCCCGATGAAATCGCCGCTCGCGCGAAGCGGCCCTGAAGAGGCCCCTCGAGTCGCCTCAGCACGCTGCGAACGGCCTTGAGTCGTGCATCGGGGACGAGCCATCGGCGGACGCCTTCCGTGGGGTCGATCGAGGTCGGCGACGCCATGGCATCGCGCAGCGCGGACTCCCAGTGCTGGCGATCGGTGCGGGAGCCCAGAAGCCGTCCGTCGCGTCCGTCCACGAACCAGCCACGAAGCGCCGGGCCGGAGACGCCGACGAAACGAGCACCGCGAGCCATCGCTTCGACGAGGCTTGGCTCGAGCCGGGCCAACGGCGCCGGCGACGCGATGATCGACTCGCCGCCGAGCACGCCTCGGCATCGCGAAAGCGGCGGAAGTCGGGTGACCCGTTCGGCGAGCCCGAGCGAGGCAAGGCGTCGCGGCATCGACTTCAGATCTCCGAGCGGCTCTTCGAGAAACAGCTCGAACGAAAGCGAAGGATCCTCGGCGAGGCGTGACAGCGATCCGAGCAGCCGATCGAGCGAGGGCCGCGGGCGTGTCGTCGAAAGACCGGCGAGCACGACCACGGCACGTGCCATCCCGGCGGCGGATCGCTCAGCGGCTTCGCCGCGCAAGCGAGTCGGCAACTCGATCGGCGGCGGCACGGCGAGCGGCACTCGGCCCGACTCCGTCCCGGGCTCGCGCTGCTCGACGCGGAGCAGATGGTCGCGAATCCGCGGATGCAACAGCGTGGCGAACGAAGGGCAGGGCACGGTGACGAGGAAGTCCGCGAGCGATCGAAGCGATCGCGAGGCGGCGGCCTCGTCGGCCGAGCCGATCTCGAGCCAGATCGGAACCGACATCCGCTCCGCCGCCGCGATGGCGGGCGACCACACGCCGCGACCGCGGACCCAGATGGCGTCGATCCCACGGGCCTCGATCGCCTGACAGATGGTCCGGATGGCGGCGGACTCGCCCCATCGCGACGGAGACGACCAGGTCAGCCGACGCAGCGACGCGCTCTCCGGAAGCCTCGCGGCGGTGGGATCCTCCTCGTCGCTCGCGACCACCCGCACGATGCGGTGTCCGTCGGCGATCAGGCCCTCGAGGACCGGCGTATCGCCGATCGACTCGGAGTCGCGGCGTTCCTGGTCAATCCACTCGAGCAGTCGCATGGCGGCGGTCCGGGTCGCAATGCCGCGGCGGCATCGCGGCCCGAAGTTCCTCGGCGATTCGACGCGGCCGACGCGAGGCGAGATCGACATGAACCCAACGCGAGTTCGCCTCCGCGACCATGCGATCGTCGGCAAGCCGGACGAGGCGTGTCGCACGCAGGCAGGTGGTGCGACCGAACGACTCGATCCAGGTGGCCGCCACCAGCTCGTCGCCGGCGAAGGCTTCGGCCCGATAGTCGACCTCGTGCCGCGCGACGAACCACATCACGCCCTGCGCGGCCATGTCGCGTCGAGTCCAGCCGAATCGATCGAGGTGGTCCTCCGCCGCGCGGTCGATCAGTCGCAGGATCGCCACGTTGTTGAGGTGCGCGACCGGATCGCTCAGGAGCGACGGCCCGATCCGAAACCCGATGACGTGGGGCGCGGCGTGCTCGATCGACCATCGCGCGAGGCGATCCGCGTCGATCGACGGCGTGAACTCCTGCAGCTTCTCCTCGATCGGCATCAATTGCCCGCCTCCGCCGGGCCGGGATCGATCTCGCGCAGGTAGGCCCACGAGTAGATCCCCGTCGTGTGGCCGTCGGAGAACGCGATCTTGAGGGCGTACTGCCCGACGAGTTCCGCCGAGG
The DNA here is from genome assembly GCA_964614695.1 of uncultured Isosphaeraceae bacterium. Taxonomy (GTDB): domain Bacteria; phylum Planctomycetota; class Phycisphaerae; order Phycisphaerales; family SM1A02; genus VGXO01. The sequence continues at coordinate 18,902 of CAZTMB010000023.1, forward strand.
TGGCCGAGAGCGGTTCGCCGCCGCCCGAAGGCAGCACGGTCAGCGGATTGCGGGCGAGTTCCTCCCGCAGATGCCTTGCGTCGGCGGAGGGGCTCATCCGCCGGAGGTAGGCGACCGGGAAGAAGCTGCTCGCGCCGTCGGCCCACTCGATCTCGAGCCCGCGAGCTCGATCGAGGTGCACGCGGCGGGGAGGCGAGGTCTGAGGCACCATGGCTCGATGGTATGGAGGGGTGTGATGCGGGCGGGCGACTGGGCCGACGGTTGATTCGGACGCGAACTCGCGAGGTCGCCGGGCGTTCAAGGGATGCCGGACCGTTGAAGGGCCTCGGTAGCATTCCTCGATGCGATCCGACCCCGTTGCCGCCGCCTCGCCGAGGCTCTCCGGCCCAAGCGAACATCCAGCCGATCGGCTCCTCGAGGCGATCGATGCGATCGGGACGCCCGCCTGCGTCGGACTCGATCCGGTGTGGTCGAAGCTGCCCCGTGCGATCCAGCGATCAGCGCCAAGCGAGATCGACGGCATCCGCCGCTACGGCGAAGGCGTGGTCGAGGCGATCGCCGGACGCGTGCCGGCGATCAAGCTGCAATCGGCCTGCTTCGAACGTTACGGCGCGGCAGGCTTCGAGGCGCTCGCGTCGGTCGCGGCGGCCGCGAAGTCGCGCGGCCTCGTCCTCATCCTCGACGCCAAGCGGGGCGACATCGGGATCTCCGCCGAGCACTACGCCGAGGCGGCGCGAGGCTTCGGCGCCGACTGGACCACCGTCAACGGCTACTTCGGCCCGGATGGGCTTGCGCCCTTTCGACACCACGGCGGAGGCGCGTTCGTGCTGGTGCGAACGAGCAATCCCGACGGTGATCTCGTGCAGGGGCTTCGCCTGGCCGACGGCCGAACGGTCGCGGAGGCCTTGGGTGAACTCGTCGCCCGCGCCGGCGACTCCTCGATCGGCGATCGCGGCTTCAGCGATCTCGGCGCCGTCGTCGGCGCGACGAAGCCGCGCGATGCCGCGGCGCTTCGCGAACGGATGCCTCGCCAGATCTTCCTCGTGCCCGGCTTCGGTGCCCAAGGCGGCTCCGCGGCCGACGTGCGGGCGTGCTTCGACGCTTCGGGCCGTGGGGCGATCGTGACCGCGAGCCGCTCGGTGATCTACGCCTTCGAGGCGGAGTCCGAGGCCTGGCAGGAGCAGATCGCGGCGGCGGCGGATCGCCTGGCCGAGGAACTTCGCGCGGCCCTGGGGACGCCCGCGTGAACCTCGCTCGCTGGCTGATCGCGGCGGTGCTGATCGTGCTGCTCGGCGTGCCGATCCTCGCCCGCCGCAGCGATGAAGGGACGTCGGCCGCGTCGCGGCGGCTGGTGATCCTCTCGCCGCACAACGAGCAGATCCGCAGCGAACTCGGTCGAGGCTTCTCGCGCTGGCACGAGGCGAATCACGGCGAACCGGTGAACGTCGCGTGGAGCACGCCTGGCGGCACCAGCGAGATCCGCAAGATGCTCATCGCCTCGACCGAGGCGGCGTTGCGTGACGGTCGGCCGATCGGCGGCAACGCGGATCTTCTCTTCGGCGGCGGCTCCTACGAGTTCAAGCAGCTCTCGAAGCCGGTGTCGGTCGAGGTCTCGAAGGTCGTCGACGGGGAGGCAAGAACGGAGACGCGCACCGCGTCGATCCTCGCGCCGGTCGAACTGCCGCCGAGCCTGCTCGAATCCGTCTACGGCGATGGACGGATCGGGGACGAGCGACTCTTCGATCCGCAGGGCTTCTGGTTCGGCGTCGCGCTCAGCGGCTTCGGCATCGTCTACAACCGGCCGATCCTCGAGGAACTCGGCGTCCCCGAGCCTCAGGTCTGGGCGGATCTCGCCGATCCGCGGTTGCGACGTTGGGTGGTGCTCGCGAATCCCGGCCAGTCCGGTTCGGTCGCGACCGCGATGGAGGCGATCCTGCAGCGGCGAGGCTGGGACGAAGGCTGGGCGATCCTGCGTCGCATGGCGGCCAACAGCCGCTCCTTCGTCTCGAGCGCCGCGAAGGCCCCGCTCGAGGTGAGCGCCGGCGAAGCCGCCGCGGGGCTGTGCATCGACTTCTACGGTCGCTATCAGGCGCAAAGCCTGCGCGACGCCGCGATCGCGATCGGCGAGCCCGAACTCGATCGTCTCGGCTACGTCGACCCGCCCGGACAGACGGTGATCGATCCCGATCCGATCGCGGTGTTGACCGGCGCGCCCCATCCGGAGCTTGCCACTCGCTTCATCGAGTTCTGCCTCTCGGAGGAAGGCCAGGCCCTCTGGCAGTTCCGCGCGGGCACGCCGGCCGATTCGGCTCGCGGCGCGCCGGCGGGCCCCGAGCGTTTCGAACTGCGTCGCATGCCGGTTCGCCGCGATCTCTACGCGAGGTTCGGCGATCTCATGGTCGATCAGGTCGATCCGTGGCTCGTCGCGAGCGGCGTGCCGGATCCGGACTCGTCGATGCGGGCGTTCATCGCGCCGCTCTTCGCCGCAGCGGCGATGGATCGCGCACCGCTCCTGCAGGCGGCCTGGAACGCGATCGTCGAACATCCGGGCTATCCCTCCGGCGGCACGCTGGTGCGGGCCGCCGACGTCGCGGACCCGACGCTGAAGACGATGCTCGATCGCTTCGATGCGATGCCGACCTTTCCCGCGCCCGGCGGCGCGACGCTGGGGCTCGACGACCGTTCCGACCGCAGCGAAGTGCGGCAGGGCTGGCTTCGCGAGGGATGGAAGGACGAGGGGCTCTGGCCGGTCGATGCGGCGCCGGCGTCGGAGTTTCGGCGTCGCGCCGGCGAGTTCTTCGAGGCGCAGTATCGCGAGATCCTGCGCCTGTCCCGCGAAGGGGGATCGGCGTGAGACGCACGAAGTCGTCGCGGGCGCCGCAGAGTCGCCAAGGTCGCGGAGAGGCCGCGCGACCGCCGTTGCCGCTGACCCGCATCGTCGCCACGCTCGGACCGGCGACCGCGTCGCTGTCGCGCATGCGTCGCCTGCTCGAGCCCGGCGTCACCATCGTCAGGCTCAACTTCAGCCACGGCACGCTTGAGACTCACGCGGCCCAACTCGGACTGGTCCGCGAGGCATCGGCGGCGATCGGCCGCACCATCGCGGTGCTCGGCGACCTGCGAGGGCCGCGGATCCGCATTGCGCCGGCGACGCTCGCGCCGGTTCGAGTCTCGGCGGGCGATCGCGTGCGGTTCGAGGCGAAGCGGAGCCGCCGCGGCGTGTCGTTCGAACTGACCGAGCCGTCGGTGCTCGGCGATCTTGCGGTGGGGCACCGAATCCTCGTGGCCGACGGCACGATTCGACTGCGCGTGGAGGCGGTTCGCGAGGGTGGCGTCGAGGCGGTCGTCGAGATCGGGGGCTCGATCCGTGGCGGCAAGGGCGTGAACCTGCCCGACACGCACGTCTCGCTTCCGGTGATCGGCGAACACGACGAGCGTTGCATCGCGTGGGCGGTCGAGCAGCAGCTCGACTTCCTCGCGTTGAGCTTCGTGCAGCGGGCGGAGGATCTCAAGCGATTGCGAAGGCTGCTCGGCAAGGGCCGTCGCGGCCAGCTCTTCCCGCCGAGGATCGTGGCGAAGATCGAGCGCCCGGAAGCGATCGAGAGGATCGATGAGATCGTCCGGGCGTGCGATGCGGTCATGGTCGCGCGGGGGGATCTCGGCGCCGAGATGGGGCTCGAGGCCGTGCCGCCTCTGCAGCGGCGGATCCTCGCCGCCGCGCATGCGCAAGGCCGTCCCGCGATCGTCGCGACCGAAGTGCTGGCGAGCATGACGACCGCGTCGACCCCGACTCGCGCCGAGGTGGGAGACCTCTCCCGCGCGGTGCTCGACGAGGCGGACGCGGTGATGCTCTCGGGCGAGACCGCGATCGGACGGCACCCGCCGCGGGTGGTGGAGGCGGCCGCGTCGATCCTTCGCCGTGCCGAACGCTGGAGTGCGGAGAGCCCGCGTCTCTCGGAGCCGGCGGTCCTGCGGGCGAGGCGCGAGCAGGCCCTCGCGCACGCGGCATGGCAGTTCGCGGTCGAGATCGGGGCCGCGATGGTCGTCGTCGCCGCCGACGAGACCGAGCTGGTGCGGCATCTCGGCCAGTGCGGGTTCGCGGTGCCGATCGCGGCGGTCGGTCTCGAGGCCGCGCCGCTTCGCCAACTGCTGCTGCATCGAGGCGTGGTGCCGATCACCTGCGAGGGCGCGTGCCGGCTCGAGTCGGGCGGCGGACTGCGCGACGCGATCCGCTCGGTGATTGCCGCGAGCCGCGTCTTCGGGCTTCCGATCGAGCACGCGCCGTGGCTTGCGGTGGGAAGGCTCGCCGACGGCGGCATTCGTCCGGTGCCGCGCGAGGAGGTCGCCTCGGCATGAGCATGCTTCGGGCGGCCATCCTCTCGATCGGCGACGAACTCGTCTTCGGGCAGACGCTCGATCGCAACTCGGCCTGGCTTTCGGAGCGACTTGCCTCGATCGGGATCGCGACGATCGAGCATCGCACCGTCGGCGACGACCTCGGCGAGATCGCCGAGGCGTATCGATCGCTCGCGGCTCGTGCGACGCTCGTCGTCTCGACCGGCGGACTCGGCCCCACGGTCGACGATCTGACCCGCGAAGCGATGGCGATCGCCTTCGACGGTTCGCCGGCGCTCGTCGAGGACGCGGCGGCGCTTGCGTCGATCGAGCGATGGTTCGCCGGGAGAACTCGGCCGATGCCCGAGAGCAATCGCCGGCAGGCGTTGCGGCCGGCGTCCGCGAGCGTGATGCCCAATGCCCACGGCACGGCGCCGGGCCTTTCGATCGAGCGAGACGGCCTGCGGGTCTTCGCGTTGCCCGGCCCGCCGCGGGAGATGCAGCCGATGTTCGAGGCGCAGGTCGAGCCGAGGCTCGCCGCGGCCCGTTCCGGCGAGGCGATCGCGACCGAGACCGTGCATGCCTTCGGCGATGGCGAGTCGTCGCTCGCCGAGCGGATCGCGGACCTCATGGAACGCGGACGCAACCCGAGCGTCGGCACGGCGGCATCGCCAGGCCGGGTGACCGCCCGCATCCGAGCGACCGGTTCGTCCGCGGTCGCCGCCTCGATGGCGGCGGCGATGGCGGAGGAGGTCGCGAGGCGCTGGAGTCCCTTCGCCTACGGTCGCGGCGAGACCACGCTGCCGGAAGCGGCCGCGTCGGCGGTGCTCGCGGCCGGCTGCACGCTGTCGGTCGCGGAGAGCTGCACCGCAGGCCTGATCGGCGAGATGATCGTCTCGGTCTCCGGAGCAAGCCGCTTCTTCGAAGGAGGCTGGATCGTCTACAGCAACGCGCTCAAGTCCTCGCAGCTCGGCGTTCCCGAAGCGCTGATCGCCGCGCACGGCGCGGTCTCCGAGCCGGTGGCCGCGGCGATGGCGATCGGCGCCGCGACCCGAGCAGGCACCGATCTCGCGCTCTCGGTGACCGGCATCGCCGGCCCGACCGGCGGGAGCGAGCTCAAGCCCGTCGGCACGGTCTTCGTCGGGCTTTGCGATCGCCGACGAGGCTCGACCGAAGTGCGGCGCTTTCGTTTTCCGGGAGATCGCGGCGACGTGCGCGATCGCACCGCGAAATCGGCCCTCACGATGCTGAGGCTTCACCTCGAGGGTCGAGCCGAAGTGCGCCTTCTCTGGGAGGTCGCCCGATGATGCGTTCCGCGGCGAGGGGAGATCGCGTCGAGGCGGCGATCGCGCTCGGGTCCAATCTCGGCGACCGGGAAGCGACGCTGCGTTCGGCGATCGCCTCGCTCGATGCGCTGCCGCTCACCGATGTCCTTCGCGTGAGCCGCTTTCACGAGACCGATCCCGTCGGCCCGCCGGGGCAGGGGCGGTATCTCAACGCGGCGGTCGTCCTGTCGACGGGCCTCCCGCCACGCCGCCTGCTCGAAGCGCTCCTCGAGATCGAACGGCAGCACGGGCGGGTTCGGACCGACGTTCGGAACGGCCCCCGCACCCTCGATCTCGATCTCACGCTCTACGGCGACCTCGCCTGCGAGGAGAACGGGCTCGAGATCCCGCATCCGCGCTTCGCGACCCGCCGCTTCGTGCTCGCCCCGCTCGCCGAGATCGCGCCGCAATGGCGGCATCCGACCCTTGGAGCGTCGGTAAGATCCCTGCTCCTCCGGCTCGAAGAGGCGGTGGAAGCTTGTCCCTGAGATCCGTCGCGAGGCGAGGATCGAGACGGCGACCGTTGGTGCGGTCATGGCGGTGCCATGACGACCGTGTGCGGAATGAGAAGAACCCCATGCCGTCGCGAGACGTCTCGCGACATGTCCTGATCGCCGGCACCGAGTCGGAGCGTCCGATCGATCGACCCGGCTTCGCTCCGTGGAGAAACCCATGCGTCCGATCCTGTCCGGAACCCTGACCCTTTCGATGGCCTTCGCGGCCGCATCGCTCGCGACCGCGGTGCCGCAGGACCTCGGCGGCGAGCCGATGGCCATGCAGCCCATGCCCGCCCTGAACCTGACGGAGGGCTTCGGCGAGGCCGAGCGCTCCAACGAGACCCTGCTCAAGGGGCTCGACCGCCTCAAGGCGATCGCGAAGAACTATCGCGAGGCCAAGACCCTGAGCGACACCATCTCGATCGAGGTGGCGAGTCCGATGGGTCCGCAGAAGCAGGAGATGAAGGTCGCCTTCGGGCCGAACGGCTCGGCGATGTTCGATCTCGACGGCGCCCAGATCATCGCGGTCGATGGCAAGGTCAATCTGGTGCAGGACGGCCTCAAGGACAAGTTCCTGCAGGTCCCGATGACCGGCAATCCGATCGAGTCGCTCGCGACGGTGATTCCCAACATGGATCTGCCGATTCCGCACATCGGACTTCGCTACAACGAGTTCTATCGAGCCGGCAACGTCTTTGGCCTGGGCCTCATGGAGGAGCCTGAGCTCGCCGGTTACCGCACGTCCGACGGGAAGGAGCTGTTCCTCTTCGAGGACGGCCCGTCGACGCTGCTCGTGACCGCTTCGAAGAGCGGCCTCATCGAGGAAATGAAGGCCTCCTTCACGCCGCCGGGCATTCCCGAGGGCATGGACTTCCGGATGAACCTGACCTTCGCCATGCAGCCCAAGGTCGCCGACGCGCTCGAGACGCCGATCGCCTTCGAGGCGAACGGCCGCACGGCCGTCGCGACGCTCGAGGAGCTCGAGCCGCAGCCGGTGAAGGTCGGCGACGCGGCCCCGACCTTCCAGCTCGAGGATCTCTCCGGCAAGAAGTTCGATCTCGCCGCGATGAAGGGCGAGGTCGTGGTGCTCGACTTCTGGGCCACCTGGTGCGGCCCGTGTCGACAGGGACTTCCGAAGATCCAGGAGCTCGCGACCTGGGCCGAGGGCAAGCCGGTCAAGGTGTTCGCGGTCAACGTCTGGGAGCAGGGCTCGCTCGAGGAGCGCCTCCAGAAGGTGACCGAGTACTGGACCAGCCAGAAGTTCACCTTCCCGACCCTCATCGACATGGAGAACTCCGTCGTCGGCGACTACGGCTTCACCGGCATCCCCGCGACGGTCGTGGTCGGCCCCGACGGGATGATCAAGTCGGTGCATGTGGGCTTCAGCCCCGACCTCGCCGACACGCTCAAGAAGGAGATCGAGACCGCGATGGCCGCCAAGGGCTGATCGCGTTCGGTCTGGATTCGTTCCTCGCCGCGATTGGTTCGACGCCCCGGAGTCCGCCAAGGCTCCGGGGCGTCGTCGTTTCGCGAGCCGACGCGGGGATCGTCGCGGATCTGCGGCAAGAGGACGCAGACGTACACTCCCCGCGGGAGGCGACGCCGTCGCCGCGAACCTCGTCGGCATCCACATGGAGGTGCGATCTGACCGGCTCGACCGATCTCGCTTCGACCGAACCGACGACGTCGGAGGCGTTACGACTCGCGATGTCGAAGGTCCGGCTGCTCATCCTCGATGTGGATGGCGTGCTGACCGATGGCGGGCTGTGGATCGACGCGGCCGGCTCGGAGTTCAAGCGGTTCGATGTGCGCGACGGGCTGGGCATCCGACTGTGGATCGACGCGGGCGGTCTGGTGGCGGCGGTCAGCGGTCGTGGGGGCGCGTCGACCAGGCTGCGCCTTGGAGAGCTCGGCGTCCAGCGGATCCTCGGCAGCGTGAAGGACAAGGTCGCGGCGGTCGAGTCGCTGCTCGCCGAGCACGGTCTCGATTGGTCGTCGGTGGCGATGATCGGGGACGACCTTCCGGATCTTCCGGTCCTTCGTCGCTGCGGTCTTCCGATCGCGGTCGCGGACGCCTGCGATGAAGTGCGTGCGGTGGCCGCGTACGTCACGAGCCGTCGTGGCGGCGGCGGCGCGGTCCGCGAGGCGATCGAGCGGATCCTGCACGCGCAGGAACGTTGGGATGCGCTGGTCTGCACGATCTCCGAGCGAGGTGCGGGATGAGTCCGCCGTCCGATCCCCAGGCGACGGTGCGAGGGCCGTTGCCGGCGCCGCGGCGTCGACGATGGCGCGCGGTCGTGGCGATCGCAGGTGCGGTGATCGTGGCGATCGCCGCGATCGTCGTCGCGTGGGGCCTCGATCGCTCGACGCCGCCGCCGCCGAGCCGCCTCTCGGGGATCGACGTCGAGCAACTCGTGCAGCCGGCGCCGCTCTCGGACTTGGAGCGACTCGCCGGAGGCGGCGAAGCGGGCGATCTCACGAGCCCCGGGGCGGTCGAACTCGAACGGGGCGGTTGGATCGAGGTCGCCGACGAGACGGGGCGACTTCGCCAGCGCTACGCGGCGAAGCGGATGGAGCCGTTGCCCGATCGATGGATGAGCCTCGAGGCGCCTCGCGCGGTCTTCTACGGCGAGGACGGACGCGTCACCCGCGTCTTCGGGAAGAAGGGCAAGGCGCGGATTCCCGATCGCGAGATCGAGTCCGGGACGCTCGAAGGCGAGGTTCGGATCGAGGTCTTCCGGCCGCGCGACGATCGGCCGGTCGCGATCGAGTCGGATGAGCCGTGGCTGACGATCCTCGCCGACGAGGTCGAGTTCGACGGCGCGGAGGGCCGCCTGCGTTCCGACCGCGCCGTCGAGATCGTTTCCCCGGAACTCTCATTCTCGGGCGAAGGCATGCTGCTCTTCCTCGACGCATCGGGGCGGGACATCGAACGCCTCGTCGTGGAACGCGCAACGTCGCCGCTGCGGCTCGTCGATCTGAAGCAGCAGGCACCAGCGAACGCCGAAGACCCCGCGTCATCGTCGTCGGTCGCAGGCTCCGAGACGTCCAACCCAGCCAGCCATCGCGGTGCCGCCGCGGACTCGAACTCGACGACCGCGGGCGCTGCGACCTCGGCCGCGGCGCCCGCAGAGGCATCGCCGGCGCCGAGGCTCTTCCGATTGGCGCTCGACGGCGGCGTGGTGGTGACGCGGATCGAGGGCGATTCGAGAAGCACGATCGAGGGCGACCGGCTCGGCGCGATCTTCTCGATGCGGTCGGGAGGGCTCGGTGCGATCGCTTCCCGCGGCGATGCGATCGAGGGCCTCGTGCAGCGCGATGCGATCCCGCCGCTCGACACGCCGATGCCGCCTCCGGCGTGGCTTGCGGCTTCGGTGGTGGCGGGGGCGATTCACCTGGACGCGCCCGCGCCAACGCCGGTCGAGATCGAGATCGAGTTCGGAGGCTCGCTGCTGATCGAGCCGCTGCCGACGGGAGTGCCGCGACCTGCGAGTCCGCGAGAGGTTTGGGTGCGCGTCGAGGGCGAGCCGGTTCGGGTGGTGGATCCGTCGCGCGAGGCGGTGGTTCGCTGCCGGGTGCTCGAGGCTCGCACGGGTCTCGAAGCCGGAGATCGTCTCGACCTGCTGTCGCCGGGCGGACTCACCACGATCGACAGTCCCACGCTCCGAGTGGCCTCGCCCTCGATTCGCGTGGCCGGCCGATCGATCGACCTCGCCGGACCGGGTTGGCTTGAGCTGGCGGAGGTGCCGCAGGAGTCGGAAGCCGATGCCGAACCGACGCTCGAGGCGGCCCGCTCGCCGGTGCGCATCGACTGGGCGGAGCGAGTCGCGCTCGAACTCGGGGCCGACGAGCGATCGCTCGAGCGGGCGACGTTCCTGGGGGGAGATCGTCCCGACGGCGTCGTCGTCGATTCCGAGTCGCTTCGGCTCGCGGCGCCGTCGCTTGATGCGGAGTTCTTCGCCCGCACGCCCGAGGTGGATCGGGACCGCATTCGCCGCGTCGAGGCGCGAGGCGGCGTCGAGGCGATTCGGCGCGGCTCGGTCGGTCGGATCGACGCGATGCGGCTCGTCGTCGAGCTGCAGGACGATCCGGCCGAGACGGCGGTCGAACGCTTCGAGGCCGAGGGCTCGGTGCGGGCCCTCGATCCGTCGCGAATCGTCTTCGCGGACCGTCTCGCGGCGACGTTCCTGCCGCGTCGGGCGCCGGAAGCCGACGCCGCCTCCGCCGACTCCGCGACCGCCATGTTCGGTGCCGCGGAGGTCGATCGGGCCGAGGCGATCGGTTCGGTGATCGCAGGACTTGCCGATGGCACGTGGGTCTTCACGGATCGGCTCGAGGGAGACGGGCCTGCCGGACGACTGCTGCTGACCGGTTCAAGTCGCCCGATCACGCTCGTTCGCGACACCGCGGTGCTCGATGGCCTGACGAGTCTCGAGTTGCGCGACTCTCCGGCGGGGCGGCGCGCCTCGGCGCCCGGGCCGGGGCGCCTGCGAGCCGGAAGCGAGACGGCGCTGGCGGCCTGGGCCTCGCCTTCGCAAGCGCAGGTCGCTTCTCCGGACTGGCGCTGGCCGGCAAGTCCCGATCGTCCCGAGCCGGCGGGGGCGACGCGTCTTGCGGCCGCATGGGCCGCGGGGCTCTCCTTCGACGAACCCGCGATCGATGAGACGCGGCTCGACGTGCCGGTGGCGGAACTCGTGGTGCGCGGCTCGGAGGATTCCGCGGTGCGAGCGCGATCGATCGGCGAGGACGGGAGCGAGGATCGGCTCTCATCCGTCGAACTGCGGGTCCGCTTCGCGCGATCTGAACGAGAGGGCGCACCGGAGGCCGAGCCCGGCTCGCCCGCCCTCGAGCCGACCGACCTGCTCGCCATCGGCTCGCCGGCAGTGCTCGAAGCGCGGAGGACGTCCGCGCCGCCGGAGGGCGGCGAGCGCGATCCGGGCGATCCCGACGTCTTCCGAATCACCGGCCCGCGGATCGAGTACGGACTCGCCAAGCGCGAGGGTCGGGTGGTCGGTGCCGGCAACCTGCTCGTCTCCGAGGCGCCGACCGCGACGAGCGAAGGGGCGACCGCGCGGTTCTCCTGGAAGGGGCGTCTCGATCTCATCCGGACCGCGACGGACGAGTCGCTCGTCACGCTCGCGGACGACGCCGAGATGATCTACGCGGCGAGGCGCGGCGAGCGTCGAGCCTTCAGCGTCACCGCTTCGCGCATGGAAGCGACGGTGCGGGAGCCGGACGACGGCGGCTCTGCGAAGGAAGCCGCGCCGGAGTCGTCGCCGCTCGGAGCCGCCGAGCTGCAGTCGGTGCGTGGATTCGGTCGCGTGTTCGCACGCGGCGACGGCCGCGACGTCGAGTGCGATGCCTTCGAGTACGACGTCGCGAGCGGCGTCGCCACGTTGACGGCCCGACCGGGTCGCAGCGTCTCGGTGCTGACGCGTGGGACGCCCGGGCCCGTTCGCGCCGCCGCGGTCAAGTGGAACCTCCAGACCGGCCGCATCGAGGTGATCGACGGGCGAGGCGAAGGCTGATCCGAGGCAGTCGCGGATCGCGCCGCGTTCAGAGTTCGGTGCGGATCGCCCAGAGATCGGGGAATGCCGGACGAAAGAGCGTGGTCTGCAGGTACTGCACGCCCGGCGAGCCGCCGGTTCCCGTGCGCATGCCGATCGTTCGCTCGACCATCTTCACGTGGCGGTACCGCCACTCCTGCACGCCTTCGTCCAGATCGACCATCAGTTCGCAGATCTGCCGCAGGTCCGGCTCGTCGCGGTAGACCCCGATGAGGCCCGGATGAAACGCTGCGCACGGTTCGGGCGGCGTCCGCACGTCGCGAGCGAGCACTTCATCGGGAACCGCGACGCCGTGGTGGGCGAGGAACCGCACGAACGCGTCCCACAGGCTCGGGGCGTCGTAGCGGACTTCGAGTCGTCGGCGTTCCTCGCTGCCTTCGGGATAGTGCGTCACGGCGCCGAGCCGCTTGCGCCCGAGCATGAACTCGAACTCGCGAAACTGCGCCGACTGGAAGCCGCTCGCCGACTCGAGCCTGGCGCGGAACGACTGGAACGAGACCGGGGTCATCGTCTCGAGCACGTCGACCTGCGCGACCATGGTCTTCAGGATGGTGAGCATGCGTCGAAAGGTCGATCCCGCGGTCGCCCGGTCTCCGGCGAGCAGGGTGCGGGTCAGGAAGTCGCCCTCCCACAGCATCTGCTTGAACCAGAGCTCGTACACCTGATGGATCACGATGAAGAGCATCTCGTCCTGCTCGGGACCGTCGGAACGCGGCCGCTGCAGCGCGAGGAGCTCTGGAACCTTCAGGTAGGAGCCGTAGGTGAGGGCGGGATCGGCGGCGGGGGTGTGCATCGAATGGCTCGTGGTGCGGGACCCGGCATTGAAGCAGAAGTCATTCCCCGCGTGTCGAATGGTCCCTCCGCGGGTTCGTGAACCGCGAGGTCGGGTGGGCCGGCCCGGCTACCTTGGACACGAGTTCCAGTGCCGGATCGAGCCATGAGCAACCATGTCACCGAGGAATCCGATCCGTTCGAACGAGCCGTCGCGCTTCACGAAGCGGGGCGATACGTCGACGCCGTCGAGATCTACCGCCGCATCCTCGATGCCGAGGGCGAGGACGCCGTCGTGCTCGAACTGCTCGGCTCGGCGTTGGCGTCGCTTGCCGATCATGTCGAGGCCCTGCGGATGCTCGATCGAAGCATCGTGCTCGATCCCGGTTCGGCGACCGCCTGGCTGCATCGAGGCACGGTGAAGGAGTCGTTGGGCGATCGCGACGGATCGCTCGCGGATCTTCGCGCTTCGATCGAGCTCGATCCGACCTCCTCGTTCGCGGCAGCGAGCCTGGGGACGGCGCTGCTGGCGCATGGCTTGATCGACGAGGCGTGGAGCGTTGTGGCCCGGTCGATCGAAGCGGATCCCGGGAGCGTGCCGCTCCGGAGTCTTCGAGTCGACCTCGCCATGCGACGGGGGCGTCTTCTCGAAGCGGAGATCGGCCTCGAGTCCCTGCTGGCGGAGCTCCCCGAAGATCCGACCGCCCTGTCGTTGCTCGCGAGACTTCG
>CAZTMB010000024.1:0-31926 GCA_964614695.1 uncultured Isosphaeraceae bacterium
CCCCGCTATCCTCCCGCCGCCGATGGCCGCCCTCCGCCTGCATTCGCTCGCGACCGACGTGATTTCCGCGACGATTGCCGCGATCGAGGGCTTCGGACGCTTCACCGCCTTTGCGTACCGGACGTTCTCTCTGATCCTGCGGCAGCCGGGTTCGTGGCTGCGATGGCGCCTGATCGGCCCGCAGCTCTACGCCGTCGGCGTCGCCTCGATCCCGGTCGTCGCGATCACCGGCGCGTTCATCGGCATGATCCTCGCCCTCGAGGGCTACTACCAGTTCGCCGCGATCGGTCAGGAGAACCGGATGGGCGGCATCATCAACGCCTCGGTGACCCGGCAGATCGGTCCGGTGCTCGCGGCGGTGATGGTCGCGGGCCGCGTGGGCGGGGCGCTGGCCGCGGAGATCGGTTCGATGCGGGTCACCGAGCAGCTCGACGCGATGCGGGCGATGGCCGCCGATCCGATCCGAATCCTCGTGGTGCCGCGGGTCGTCGCGTGCACGGTGATGACGCCGCTGCTCACGCTCTACTCGGACCTGCTCGGCTCCGCCGGCGCCTGGTTCGTGACCGTGAAGATCCACGGCGTGACCTCGTCCGACTACTGGCACTACACCGCGGCGTATGTGCGGTGGTGGGATCCCGCCAACGGACTGGTGAAGAGCGTCTTCTTCGGCCTGAGCATCGGCCTCATCGCCTGCTGGAAGGGATTCACCTGCGGGGCGGGCGCGTCGGGCGTCGGCCGGGCCTCGACCGCGGCGTTCGTCGCGAGCTTCATCGCGATCATCGCCCTCAACCTGGTGCTGGCGGAGTTCCTCAACACGCTGCAGTTCCAGATCGATCCGCGCGGCCCTTCGCAGATCCTCAACTGATGTCGCGTTGACTCCCGCGCCGCGGAAACCCCCGTCAGGCCCGATCGGCGATCGAATCGAGTTCCTGGGCGATCCTTGCGAGGTTGCCCGGACGCCGCGTCGCCTCGGGAGCCAACATCGCCGCCACGCAGTCGCCAAGGTCGGGCGGCGCATCGGTGCGACGCAACGCCTCGATCGCCTTCGCGGGATCGCTGGTCAGGTCCGCGAGGGCCGACGTCGCCGAGACCTGCCCCGAGGCGGAGCCGCCCGCGGAGGATCCGGCGCTCGCGTCGTCTCCGCAGAAGGTGCGGAGGATCGACGCCCCGATCGCGAACGCGTCGACGGCCGGCCCGATCGGCTCGAGCCGCCGCTGCTCGGGGGCCATGTAGCCGGGCGTGCCCTGGATGCGGGGCTTGCGGGTGCCGATCCGGCACGCCTGCCCGAAGTCGATCAGCACAACCTCTTCGGCATCGGTGACGACGACGTTGCCGGGCTTGAAGTCGGCGTGCACCACGCCTTGGGCGTGGAGATAGCTCAACGATCTCGCGGCGGCCGCGTAACGACGCAGCGTCGAAGCGGCGCCGGCATGAGGCAGCTGGTCGAGAGGCGTGCCATCGACGAAGTCGAGCAGCAGCAGGATCTCGCTCACCTTGAGAAGCGGGCGTATCCGCACGATCCGACGCGCCGCCCGAACGCCGGGATGATCGAACTCGCTCGCGATCGCGAACTCGTTCTCGGCCTGGTCGAGGAACCGCTGGTCCTCGCGATCGCGATCGGGGCGACGCACGACATGCTTCAGGGTGTGCACCTGCCTCGTGGCGGTCTCGTAGACCGCGTAGAGAGTGCTCGCGGCGCCGCGTCCAAGTCGCCTGAGAACCTGGAATCCGTGGATCGAAACCGGCGCCGGCCCATCCGTTTCCACGGACCTCATGCTCGCCGACTCGACGCGATGCGTGGTGCTGATGCTCATCCGTGACCTGCCTCCTCGACGCCCGCTCCATGGACGCCTCCCACACCGTGGGAATCGCGTCGCCGCCTTTCCACCGCACCACCGTCTCGGGAGTGCCGATCGGTCCGACCTGTGCCGGTCGTCACGTTTGGGAGACGCGACGGTTCGATTTCAGCCGATGTTTCCGGTCCTTGAAGCGGGAATGGAACCCTTCCTCCGCGAGCGAGGCGCGAAGGTCGCGTCGCCCTTCGATGAAGAGCTCGTCGGCCGCTCGCGCCGAGAACGCGCGTTCAGTCGCTTCCGAGCAGCGTCGCGATGTCGTAGAGCGCGTGCGCGCCGACGGTGATCCCGAATCCGCGGGTCATCATGAGCGCGCCGAGCCAGGCCCCCGCCACCACATAGAAGGCCGCCCGCCGCCAGGCGATCGCGCCGCCGGCCTCGCGAAGCGGGTGATAGATCGCGAAGAGGATCGCGGCGACCAGCACCGCGATCGTCGACCCGAGCCAGGCCTTCACTCCGAGCAGATCGACGAGCACGACATGGAGCGTGGCAAGCAGCAACAGCCGGAAGACCAGTTCCTCGTAGATGCCCGCCCCGAGGCTGACCGCGATCCGCGCCGAGACGCCCAGCGTCGACCAGTCCGGCTGGGTTGCGGCGAGCGGTTCCCCAGAGGCGATCGAGGACAGGGCCAGCAAGGGCAGCGCCATGACCGCGCTCTCGGCGAGCATGAGGCCGAGCGTCGCCGGCGCGACGCGCCACGGGACCCGAAGCAGCAGTTGCCAGATCAGGAGCAGACCCACCAGCACCACGCCCGGAAGGGCGATCGCGAAGAGGCCGGCATCGCCGAGCCCGATCGCCTCGAGAAACCGCAGCACCCCGTGCTGCGCCTTGTTGACCAGCACCGCCTCGCCGCGAGCCATGAGCACCGCGAGCCTGAGTTCGTAGAAGAGCACCGCCGGCAGCAGGAAGAGCAGGATCGCCCAAGGAAGCTTCGACTCGGCGAGATACGCCTCGAACGCCTCCCCGAACCGCGATCGCGTGGTCGGGCTCATCGCACCCCCCCCACGCGGCTCGGAAGCCAACGAAACGCGGGCTCCCGTCGAGGAGCCCGCGTCAAAGCGTTCCATTGGGTCCACATCGCGATCGCGGCAACGCCCGCGGGACGTTCGCGCGACTCGCCCGTCAGGCGGCGGCCGTCTTCAGCATGTTCAGGCGTCGCGCCAGGCGGCTCTTGCGCCGTGCGGCGGTGTTCTTGTGCATGGTGCTCGTCGAGGAGACCTTGTCGAGCACGGAGACGACCTTGCGGTACTCCGTCTCGGCCACCTCGACGTTCCGATCCTGAAGCGCCTTCAGGAAGCTCTTCACCTGCTCCTTCACCCGACGCTTCCGCCACTGGTTGAGGGCTTGTCGGCGGGCGGACTGGCGGACTCTCTTGCGAGCGGAGTCGGTGTTCGGCACGGAAGATCACTCCGGGGCGACCGCAACGCGCGGTCGGACAACAGGGGAATCGGGGATTATGAAGAGACCTCCCGGAATTGCAACCCCTCGGGGCGAACGGCGGCGGAAGTCGGAAGGCCACCGCGTCATGATGCCCGATCCGCCCCGCGACCCACGTCGATGACCTCCCGCCCCGCCATCTTCGCCCCGTCCTCCGGTCCCCCCCGGGCGGCGGCGGCCTCGTCGCGCCTCTCGGACACCCGGACCGCGGCCCTCGAGGTGTCCGAGCGAATCCACGCCACGGGAATCGGGCCGGGGTGCGTGCTGATGGTCTTCGCGTCCTTCCATCACGCTGCGGCATTTCCCCAGGCGGTCGGCCTGCTCCGGCAGAATCTCGCCCCGAGTTCGCTCCTCGCGAGCACGGCCGCCGCGGTCCTCGCCGCCGATGAGGAGGTGGAGGGCCATCCGTGCCTGGCGGCACTCGCGCTTCAACTGCCCGGAGTCGAGACTCGACCGATCCGGATCTCCCTCGATGACGGGCCGCTTGAACGCTGGGCTCCCGAGGCTGTCCAAACGCGGTTCGGCTTCGCCGACGACGGGTCGCCCCCGCGAGGAATCGTGCTCTTCGCCGACCCGTTCGGCATGCCGGCCGCCGGTGCGCTGACCGTTCTGAGCCGGCTGCATCCCCTCGGGCCCGCGATCCCGGTCTTCGGCGGCATCGCGTCGGGTTCCAGCCAGATCGGCGGCAACCTCTACGCGGTGAACGAACACCTCGAAAGGTCCGGCATCGTGGGACTGGCCTTCCACGGAGCCGTCGGGTTCTCGACGCTTCGCTCCAACGCCGGCCGCGCGTTCGGACGTCCCCTCGTCGTGACCGCCGCCCAGGGTCCGGTCGTGCGAAGACTCGGTGGCATGACCGCGCTCGAGGCGGCCCAGGAAGCCTGCTCGACGCTCGACGAACGGGCTCAGAAGTGTCTGAAGTCGGGCCTGTTGCTCGGCATCGCGGCGGACGAGAGCGGCGACGGACCGGGACGCAACGACTACCTGCTTCGACCGATCGCCGCCGCGCATCCCGGTCGTGGGGAACTGGTCCTGCCGGAGCCGGTGCGACCTGGGCGCCTGGTCCGATTTCACCTTCGCGATCCGCAGTCGGCGACCGAAGATCTCGAACTGGCCCTCGATGCGGCTCAGCTCGGACCACGCCCGCTTGCGGCCTTGGCGACGATCTCGACCGCTCGAGGGTTCGGCTTCTTCGGGTCGCCCTCGCACGACGCCTCGCGGATCTTCCGCCGTCTCGGGCCTCTGCCGCTCGTGGGCTGCCTGACCCAGGGCGAGTTCGCTCCCGGGCGGCTCGCCAGCCATCCGCACGGGCACTCGGTCTCCGTGGCGCTCCTCCATGCCGTGGGGCCGGAGTCCCTGGGTTCCCCGAGTCCTCCACCCTTCGCAGGTTGAAGCCGGAATCTCGCCAATGAGGCGAAGCCGAGGCTCGGACCGCCTCCGGCGACGCGAGCGCCCCTATGACCATCGCTCGCGGACGACTGCGCAAGTGGGACGCGAAGCGGCGTCGAGTCGATAGCGTCTTCGCTGCCGCGGGGCGGCTTCAGGATCAGGAGGATCTCGTTCGGCCATGGGCATCGGCACGCTGCTTCTCGATCGCGGACTCATCTCCGACCTGCAGTTGGCGGAGGCGATCGCCGAGCAGCAGCGGACCGGCGAGCGGCTCGACCATGCCCTGGTTCGGCTGGGCTTCGTCCGGCCCCACGAGGTCCTCGAAGCGATCGGCCAGCAGTTCGGCATGCCGATCGTCGACCTGACCTCGATCGAGGTCGATGAAGCGACGCTTCGGATGCTGCCGCCGAAGCTCGTCTACAAGCAACGCTGCGTCCCGATCCGCCGAACCGGCAATGCCCTGCAGATCGCGACCTGCGACCCGTTCGAGCTGAGCGCGTTCGACGAACTGAAGCTCCTCACGGGCGTGCCGATCGAACTGGTGCTCGCGGAGGAGCGGGACATCTCGAAGTTCATCCGCACGCACTACGGCGTCGCCGGCGACACGCTCGAGGCGCTCGCGGCCGAGGGCGGCCCCGAGTCTTCGACCGGCGAGGAGGTGCGCTCCGCCGAGGTCGACGAGGCGCAGGAGGCGAGCGTCGTCCGACTCGTCAACGACCTGCTGCTCGAAGCGATCAAGGAGCGGGCCACCGACATCCACATCGAGCCGTACGAGGACACGCTCGAGATCCGCTACCGGATCGACGGCATCCTCACCGATGCGGGCGTGCCGGCGGCGGTGAACCGGTTCCGCAATGCGATCGTGAGTCGCCTGAAGATCATGGCGAACCTCAACATCGCCGAGAAGCGGAAGCCCCAGGACGGCCGCATCACCCTGCGGAACAAGGGCAAGGAGTACGACCTCCGCGTCTCGGTGATCCCGATGCTCTCGGGAGAGGGCGTGGTGCTGCGCATCCTCAACAAGAGCGCCGTCATGATGGGGCTCGAGGAACTCGGCATGCCCATCGAGGTCGAGTCGCGATGGGACGCCCTCATCGGCCGCCCGCACGGGATCCTCCTCGTCACCGGCCCCACCGGCTCGGGCAAGTCGACCACGCTCTACGCAAGCCTGCGGCGAATCGTCTCCGGGGCCGTGAAGGCGATCACCGTCGAGGACCCGGTCGAGTACCACGTCCCCGGCGTCAACCAGATCCAGGTCAACCATCAGGTCGGGCTCGACTTCGCCGCCGGCCTGCGCTCGATCCTGCGTCACGACCCCGACATCATCATGATCGGCGAGATCCGCGACCGCGAGACCGCCGAGGCCGCGGTGCAGGCCTCGCTCACCGGGCACCTGGTCTTCTCGACGCTGCACACCAACGACGCGGCGGGCGCGACCACCCGATTGCTCGACATGGGGGTCGAGCCGTACCTGGTCTCGAGCTCGGTCGAGGGGGTGCTGGCTCAACGACTGGTGCGGCGGATCTGCGGCGCCTGCGCGGTGGCGAGGCGTCCGGAGCCTTCGGAGCTGCCAACGGGCTTCACCCTTGCCGCGGGCGACACCCTCCGAGAAGGCAACGGCTGCCGAGAGTGCCGCCAGACCGGCTATCGGGGCCGACTTGGCGTCTATGAGCTGCTCACCCTGACCGAGCCGCTGCGGGAACTGGTCATGCGGCGATCAAGCAGCGCCGCGATCGCCTCGGCGGCGCTCGCCGAGGGCACGCTCGCCACCATCCGCGAGGACGCCTTCGCCAAGGTCCGGCTCGGCGAGACCAGCCTCACCGAGGCGCTTCGCGTCGTGCCCGCTTGACGCCCCCCGTCCCCGCGCCGACACTCTCGCGTTGGTCAGGTGCCGGAGACGGCCGCATAGCTGCGGCGTTCGGACGGACCCGGTGCGGCGGCCGCTTCGCCTGAGACGACGAGAGGATTGGACGCATGGCGATCCGCGCAGGAGGCGGCACCGGGATGCTGGTTTCGCTCGTGGTGTTCGTAGTGGCGACCGTGGCCCTGCTTGTCGTCAGCATCGTTCTCTACGCCGGCCAGTCCAAGGCTCGCGAAGAAGCGAAGGATGCTCAGGCCAGCCTCACCTCGATCATCTCCAACGAAGAGCGAAGCCGCGATGCGACCCGCGCGATGCTCTCCGAAGCCACCTCGAGTCGTCAGAGCCTCTTCGCCGAGATGGCCCGTCGCGCGTCCGACGTCGCGACCTTCGTCTCCGGCGATCCCAACGCGAACCTCGAGCAGATGCGTCGAGAGCTGGGCGTCCCCGAAGGCCAGACCGTCCGCACCGCGATCTCGAACGAGCGGGGCCAGGTCCGCAAGCTCACCCAGGATCTCGACGCGATGAAGACCCGGCTCTCCGCCGCCGAGGAGGAGAACCGCCGGGTCCAGACGGCGATGTCGCAGGCTGAGTCGCGAAGCCAGGCGGCGCTCGCGGCGGCGCAGTCGTCGATCGACGAGTACGCCCGCACCGTCGACTCGCTTCGCGCCGAAACGCAGTCGGCGGTCGCCGAGATCGGCGAGGCCCGGAACCGCATCGAAGCCCGCTTCACGCAGCGGGTCCGCGATCTCGAGCGCCAGATCGATGAACTCAACCGCGACAACGCGGTGCTCCGCACCCGCGCGGCCGAGCTCGACAGGAAGGTCAACGAGGTGCGGCCGAAGTCGCAGAACCCGGCCGAGCTCGTCGACGGCCGCATCATCGACGTGGTCGGCGCGGATCGCCAGGTCTTCATCGACCTCGGCCGCAAGGACCGCCTGCAGCCCGGCATCACCTTCGAGGTCTACGACGACGGAAGCGCCATCCAGATCGACCCCGCGACCGGCGAGTACGCCCGGGGCAAGGCGTCGATCCAGATCATCAAGGTCGGCGACATCAGCAGCACCGGCCGGATCGTCCGGGAGAACCGGTCGACGCCCGTCGTCCCGGGCGACGTCCTCGCCAACGCGGTCTTCGACAAGAACACCCGGTTCAAGTTCCTCGTCTACGGCAAGTTCGACGTCGACGGCGACGGCCGCGCGACCACCGCAGAGGCCGAGTACCTCAAGCAGCAGGTCCGCGACTGGGGCGCGGTGGTCGTCGAAGGCGACGAGTTGACCGGCGATCTCGACTTCCTCGTGCTGGGAGTGCAGCCGACCGAGCCGGGACCGCTCCCGCCGAACGCCTCGGCCCAGCAGATCGAGGCTCGCCTCGAGTCGCAGGACGAGTACGACCGGTACGACCGGCTCTTCCGTCGCGCGACCGAGGCCCAGATCCCCGTCCTCAACGCCAACCGCTTCGAGATCCTCACCGGCTCCGTGCCGCGGTGAGTTCCTGACGCGGGCGGCGGCGGAAGACGAAGGATTCCGCCGGTGTCGATCGCGACCGATTCGCTCCAGTATCTCGGCTTCCGCCTCTTCGGCGGCCTGCTGTCGACGTTCGCATCGACGGCGAACGTGGACACCGCCGGCGCGGTGGGGTCGTTCTACTGGAACCTCTCGGCGCGGCATCGCCGCCGCGCGGTGCTGAACGTGAAGGCTGCCTTCCCCGAACTCGACGACGGACAGGCCGAGGCGCTCGCCGAGGCGTCGATGCGTTCACTGATGGCGATGTTCCTCGTCGACAGCCTCGTGATGTCGCGCCGGGTGACGCCCTCGGGCTGGTCGCAGCACGTCAGCCTCGGCCCGCTTGCCGACACCGTCGAGATCCTCCTCTCCGACAAGCCGGCGATCCTCGTGACCGCGCACCAAGGCAACTTCGAGCTCCTCGGCTACACGCTCTCGATGCTCGGCGTGCCGATCACCGCCCTCGCCCGACCGCTCGACAATCCGATGCTCAACGCGTGGATCCTCTCGATGCGCACGCGGCACGGGCTCGAGATCATCACCAAGTGGGGCGCGACCGATCGGGTGGTCGAGGCGATCTCGCGCGGCGCGAAGGTCGCCTTCATCGCCGATCAGAACGCGGGCGACGACGGCATCTTCGTGCCCTTCTTCGATCGCCTCGCGTCGAGCTACAAGTCCATCGCGCTGCTGGCGGTCCGCGAGCGCCTGCCGGTGATCGCCGGCTTCGCCCGACGGGTGGAAGGCGACTTCAAGTACGAGATCATCTGCCTCGACCGGCTCGAGCCCGAAGCCTGGGAAGCCCACGATGACCCGATCTTCTACGTGAGCGCGTGGTACACGTGGGCGATCGAACGCATGGTGCGAATGGCCCCGGAGCAGTATTGGTGGCTGCACCGGCGATGGAAGAGCCGCCCCCGCTTCGAGCGCGAAGGCAAGCCGATGCCGGGTCGGCTGATCGCGAAGCTCGAGTCGCTGCCCTGGCTCTCCTCGGAGCAGGTCGCCCGGATCCGTCGCCACTCCGACACGCTCACGGCCGATCCGGCCCCGGGAAGGATCCGATGACCACGGCGATCGATCGTCCGCTCGAGGGGCGTCGCATCCTGCTCGTCGACGACGACCCCGACATCCTGGCCGGCATGGATCTCGCCTTCCGCGGCGCCGGTGCCGCGACGGAACTGCATCAGGATGGCGAGTCCGCGTGGCAGAGCCTCCGCCTCGCGTCGCCCGACCTCGCAGTGCTCGACATGATGCTGCCGAAGGCGTCGGGCCTGCTCCTGCTCGAGCGACTGCAGACGCTCGAGCACCGACCGCCCGTCGTCATGATCACCGCGAACCAGGGGCGGCGGCACCAGCAGTTCGCCCATTCGCTTGGCGTCGAGGCGTATCTCGTCAAGCCGGTGCCGCTGGGACGGCTGCTCGACGTCGCCACCTCGCTCGTCGCTCGCCGCGACGCCTGAAGGGGTCGACGCGGAACGCCGACGCCGCTACCGTCCGACCCTTCGTCATGGCCCGTGAACTCGTCATCCTCGCTCCCCGGGACGGCTCCGGCGGCGCCCCGGCTCCGATCGCGTCGCGTGCGGAGATCCTCGCCGACCTCGAGCCGCTCAACACCGCCCCCGAGGCGCCTGGCGGAGAGTGCCTCTATGGACCGGGGATCCGGATCGACCTGCCTCCGGGGCAGGACCCGATCACGCAGATGCTGCTCACCATCGTCGACGACGACATCGCCTGGTCGGTCATCCGAAGGCTGCTTCGGACCTTCCCGTGGCGGATGCAGGATCCGATCACCGGCATGGAGTGGGTTGGCGGAGGGCGAACGCAGGACGAGGAGGACGAGTGAGCAAGGAACTTCGGGTCGAGCAGGGACTTCGCGTGTCGCGATCGGCGGACAGGACGCACTTCGACGAGGCGCTTCGCGCCGCGGTCGACTATCGGGGCGACGTCTCGATCGACCGCGCCGGCGGAACGGTCACGGGCTTTCTCTTCGACCTTCGAGCCGGCGACTCGCTGCGGCTGATGGACGCCGAGACCGGCGAGAAGATCGCGGTGCCGATTGCCGAGGTCGAGGCGATCGAGTTCAGCGGCAAGGATGCGGCGAGCGGCAAGACCTGGGAGAACTGGGTGCGCCGGTACGTCGAGCGAAAGCTCGCGGGCAAGAGCGCAAACCTCGAGAGCGAAGCCCTCGACTGAGCGAGGCGGATTCTCGACGCGGACCGCCATCTGCGCCGATCTTGAGTCGACCTCGGCGCTCACGCCCTCGACTTCGACTTGATGCTCCCGATGCCCAAGATCCTGCCCTCGCTCGCCCTTGCGATCCTGACCGCCCCCGCCGCCTCCGCCGGCTCGCTTGCCGCGGACGTCTCGACGCTCGTTCGCACCGCGAAGCTGCCCGGCGCCGAGATCGCCGTGAGCATTCGCGACGTCGCGACCGGCTCGCCCCTCGTCGCGATCCGCGACGACGTGCCGCTCATCCCCGCGAGCAACATGAAGCTGCTCACGACCGGCGCCGCCCTGACGGGGCTCGGTCCGGACTTCCGCTTCCGCACGTCGATGGCCCTCGATCGCGGAATCGCAGGTCGCGTCCGGCTCGTCGTCGTCGGCGATGGCGATCCTGCCTTCGGCGATCCGGAACTCCTGGCGTCGACGATTCGGCGCAGTCCCGACGGTTCGGTCGAGACCGGTCTCGACGTCGAGGCGCTGCTGGCGGCGTGGGCCGATGCGGTGCTCGCGACCGGCCTGGCGAGGATCGACGAACTCGTCGTCGACGACCGGGTCTTCGATCGCGATCTCATCCCCAAGGGCTGGCCGGACGACCAGCTCAACGAGCACTACTGCGCGCCGGTCTCGGGCCTCAACTTCCACGGGAACTGCCTGCACCTCTCGCCTCGTCCCGGCGGCGGGCGGGCGGTGCCCGGGAACTTCTCGCCGCACGCCCCGTGGATCTCCGTGACCAACCGCGCGACCGCCAAGAGCGGCAGCAAGGACCGCCACGATGCGTGGCTCGGCCACAACCCGGGCGAGGAGGAGAGCTTCACGCTCTTCGGCAACGTGCGCGAGCCCGCGGCGACACCGATCCGAACGACGGTCCGCCAACCAGCCCGGTTCTTCGGCCTGCTGCTTGCGGATCGGCTTCGCGCCCGAGGCATCGAGGTCGCCGCGGTTCGTCTCGCCGAGTCGGATGAAGTTCTCGCCGCCGGCGTCGTGGTCGGACCCGTGGTCTCGACGCCTCTCGCGACGGTGCTCGATCGGGCCAACGCGGACAGCCGAAACCTGCATGCCGAATCGATCTTCAAGCGACTTGGCCATGCGCACGCGGATGCGCCGGCGAGTTGGAAGGACGGTGCCGCAGCGCTCCGCGCCGAACTCGCCAAACGAGTGCCGGCCTCGCAACTCGAGGGCGTGGTCTTCGCCGACGGCTCGGGCCTGAGCCGGCTCGATCGCGTCCGCGCCGATCTGATGACCTCGTGGCTTGCCGCGATCCACCACGACGCCTCGATTCGCGGGCCGTTCCTCGAGAGTCTCGCCGTCGCGGGCGAGAGAGGCACGCTTCGCAAGCGGTTCCGCGGAATCGATCTGGCAGGCTGCGACGTGCTGGCCAAGAGCGGCTACATCAACGGAGTCAGCTGCCTCAGCGGCTACGTCGTCGCTCCCGGGGGACGCGTCGTCGCGTTCAGCGTGCTCTGCAACGGCGTCAAGAGCGTCGCCGATGCGAAGCTCCTGCAGGAGAAGATCGCGGCGAGGATCGCCCGCGAAATCGCTCGCCCGCTTGCCGCTCGCTGATCGTCGTCGCGACGTCCTCGACGAGGCCGAAGACGCCTGAGAAACCCCACGCGGCCTGCGGCGTGCCCCCGGGGCTCGCCCGAACACGCGCGACCGCTGCAGGCGACTCGCCGCGCTCGACGAAGTCGATCGAAACGCCGCGTCCCGTCGGGCGCGAGATCGCCGAACGCGACCGTCAGCGCGACGAACCGAGTTCCGAGACGATCTGGCGTTCGGCCTCGAGCCAGTTCGAGTTCTCGTCGCCGCCGCGCTCGCACCACAGGAAATAGGCGCGTTCGGCGATGCGGCGTTCGATCTCCGACGCGTCGGGCATCACCTCGAGATCGACGACCGTCGGCGCGGCGACGGACTTCGACCGCTTCGTCGCCGACGTGCCGCCCTTGACGGCGGTACGTGCGCTCGTGCTCTTCGTCATGGCCTTGCTCCCAGAACGCTTCTTGCGTGAAGTCGATGCGGCCTTGCCCGCCGCGGGCTTCGTCGTCGCCTTCTTCGCGCCGCGGGAGGCGGCGCTCCTGGCGGACGCGTTCTTGCCCGCCGACTTGCCGCCCTTGGCCGCGCTTGCCTTCTTGTTCGACTTGGTCGACTTGGTCGACTTGGTCTTCTTGATCGCCATCGTGCACTCCCTGAGCGGCGTCCCCGTCGAACTCCGCCTGCGGACCGAACGCCACGCGGGAAGACTACCGTCTCGTCCCGCCGCGCACAGCGCGGATCGCCGGATCGCGTTGGAGTGCGGTCAAGACCTTACGGCGACGGCGCTTCCGCCTCGCCGCCTCCCGCCAACGGCTCCAGATGCGCCGCGGCCCGCCAGCAGTGGTAGGCGATCCGATCGATCGATCGGCTCGCATCGAGTTGCAGGAGCGCCAGCTCCGGATCGACCTTGCCCTGCGCCGCCGCCTCGAGCACCTCGACGCGATACGCCTTCCGCAACGCCGCGATCGCCGACGAGTCGCGGGCGAGGGCCTCGACGACCGCCCCGCTCACGCTCCCGACCGCTCCGAGGGATCGGACCCGCGCGAGACAGGACTCCAGCACGGCACGCTGTTCGACCAGCCCCGTCTCCGCCGCGATCGTGTCGACGTGTCGTGGTTGCTCGAGGACGTCGAGAAGCCGCGTCACGTGATCGAGCGCATGCAGGCAGCCGAGGTGCTCGCGCGACTCGGATCGTCCCTGCGTGCCGCGCCCGACCTCGGCGGCGAAGGCCGAGACCTGCCCGACCGCAAGCCGGGCCTCGCGATGGCGTCCGGCCAGCCGGACCGTGCCGCCGCCTCGCTGAAGCTGCGACTCGAGCGTCGCCGCGACCTCGACGAGGATCGAAGCGATCGTCCGGCGCAGCGCTTCGATTGCGACCGACCCCGTCGCGACCACGCTGCGATCGAGATGGCGCACCAGCGAGTCGTCGCGCAGCGGCACGATCGCGACGAGCAGCCTCGCCACGGGCAACGTCAGGGCGAGGAAGACGCCTGCGCCGAGCAGCTTGACGAGGGTGTGGAAGCAGGCGACCGCGACGGCCGGCTGCTCAGGTGCGAGGAACCTTCCCGCCGCGGACGCGGCCTCGCCCAGCCACGGCAGCAGGAGATAGGCCGCGATCGCGAGCGTGACGTTGAACAGGATGTGGACCAATGCGGTCCGTTTGGCCTGCACGGAGGCCCCGACCATCGCGATCGCCGCGGTGATGGTGGTGCCGACGTTGGCGCCGACGACCACCGCGATCGCCTGTTCGTAGGAGACGGTGCCGGCCACGAGCGCCACGATCACGGTCGCGATGGCGGCGCTCGAACTCTGCATCAGCACCGTCATCGCGAAGCCCGCGCCGACGAGCAGCGCCCGCCCCGCGAGCCCGGTGGCCGCAGGCAGCGACTCCGGCCCGAGTCGCGAGGTCGCCGCCGCCATCCCCTGCTCGAGCAGATCGAGCCCGATGAAGAGCAGGCCGAATCCCGCGATCGCCAGGCCGATCTCGGCGACCTTGCCGCGGCCCAGCACGCGGAGCATGGCGCCCGCGGCGAGGATGGGAAGCGCGAACGTCCCGATCGACACCTTGAAGCCGAGGGTCGCGACAAGCCAGCTCGTGCTCGTGGTGCCGACGTTCGCCCCCAGCACGACGCCGATCGACTGCGGGAAGCTGAGGAGCCCCGCACTCACGAATCCGATCGTCGCGACGGTGGTTGCGCTTGAACTCTGCACCAGCGCCGTGGCGCCCACGCCGGCGAGAAAGCCCGACAGCGGGCCCCGCACCGCGGAGGTGAGGACTCGACGCAGCGCGCCGCCCGCAAGGGCCTTGAGCCCGTCGACGAGCAGGCTCATGCCCAGCAGAAAGCACCCGATGCCACCGACGATCTCGAGGATCACGCCGAGACGGTACCCGCCTCGAGCGACGGTGCGAAACGGTGCCTTCCCTATACTCGCGCCCTCGATGCGACGGCTCGCCGCCCTGCTTCTGATGCTCTTCGTCGGCGCGACGGCGGCGGGCGCCGACGGCCAGCAGGATTCGCCGCTCAGCGCGGCCGAGACCTCGTTCGAACGATTCGC
This sequence comes from uncultured Isosphaeraceae bacterium, assembly GCA_964614695.1. Classification (GTDB taxonomy): domain Bacteria; phylum Planctomycetota; class Phycisphaerae; order Phycisphaerales; family SM1A02; genus VGXO01. The sequence continues at coordinate 14,349 of CAZTMB010000024.1, forward strand.
CATCCCGGACCAGGGTCAGCTCCGCGCCCGCATCGAGGCGCTCAAGGAGTCCAACGCCAGCGACGCCGACTCGTCGATCCGCGAACTTGAGCAAGCGATCGCGATCCTCGACGAGACCGACGACCAGGGCCGCGGACTCGATCTGCTGCGCCAGGAGGTCGCGGAGGTACCGACCCAGTTCGCCGCCGCCGAGAAGCGGCTCGCGGCGATCGAGGCGCAGGCGGGACAACTCGAAGCCTCGCTCGAACGCGAGGCGGACGCCCCGATCGACACGCTGCAGATCAGGGTCCAGGACGCGCAGACCGAACTTGCGACCGCACGCCGACAGCTCGGGCAGGCCCGCATCGGCGAACTCCGGAGGATCGAGCGGGCCCGCGTGCTCGCCGAGTCGATCGACGAGGCCCGCGAGACCTATCTCATCGCCGTCGAACGCGCCCGCGTCGCGCTCGAGAAGGACCCGTCGATGGAGAAGGCCTCGACGGTGCTCGCGGTCGCCGGCGAGGCCCGCGCCGCCGCGAGACGGGCCTACCTGCGAATGCTTCCGGAGCGGATCGTGGCGACCGCCGAACTCGAGGCGCTCCGGCTTCGAGTCGCCGAGGAACGCAACGCCCTCGCCGAGAAGGCCTGGCGAGGATGGTCGGAGATCCTCTTCCGCCGGCTCGCGGCGCAATCGAACGCATCGATCTCAAAGGCCAATGCGGCGCTCGCCTCGCTCGGGAAGGCTCCTGCCGCGGTCGAAGCGGCCGCGGCGGAGAATCGCGACCTCATCGAACAGGCGAACCGACTGCGGTCGGGCACGTCTCAGCGGATCGATCGGACCGGAGAGCTCTTCCGAAGGGCCGACACGCTCGAGCGGCTGCTGACCATCGAGATGCAGCAACTGATGCTGGGCGGATCGCGCACGATCGGGGAGCGCCTTCGCCAGCAGATCGCCACCATCGGGCAGGTCGCGGCACTCGATCGCGAACTCGATCAGATCCGTCGTGACGCCCTCTCGCTCTATCTGCTTGAGATCGAGCTCGGGCAGAAGCTCGCCTCGCTCCAATCGCCCAAGCCGGAGGCCGCCAAGAGAGTCGCCGAATCCGAGGAGGCGATCGCGGATCAGGCGGCCGCCGAGGCCGCGATCGTCTCGCTGCTCGAGGCACGTCGCGACCTGCTGGTACGCCCCCTGATGGCGGAGGTCCGCCAGCAGCTCGGCGCGATGGACGAGCAGGCGCAAGGGGTCACCGCCCTCTCCGATGCGATCGAGCGGTTCCGGCTGTTCCTTCTCGAAAACCTGCTCAGCCTGCGCACCGGCCCGGTGATCGGACCCGGCGCAATCGCCTCGATCGCGGCCTTCGGCAAGTCGATCCCGGGAGATGTCGGGAGCCGGTCGTGGGGGGCGATCCGCGAGTCGCAGAACGCGCATCCGGCATGGTGGGTGCTCGGCTGCCTCGCGATCGGAGTGGCGGTCTCGCTGCGATCGAGAGCACACCGGCGTCTCGTCGAGACGGGTGACCGGATCCGCCGGATCGCGACCGACAGTTTCCTCCGCACCGTCGAGGCGACCGCGCTGACCCTCTTCCTCGCAGCGCCGCTTCCGCTGACGGTGCTGCTGCTCGGGAGGGCGATCTCCAGCGGCGCCGGCATCGACGCCTTCGTGCTCGTGCTCGGCGAGATCCTCGTCTTCATCGCCCCTGCGGTGGGGATCTTCTCGCTCGTCGCCGCGATGGCGATCAAGGGCGGCCTCGGCGAGGCGCACTTCCGCTGGATGCCCAGCCGCGTGCGAAGGATCCGGCGAGGATCGCTCGTGCTGCTCGCGACGGTCCCCCCGCTCCACGGCGCCGCGTATCTCCTGCTCGTCGCGGTCGGGCTCGGAAGCGCGACCGGCAGCGAGAGCCTGTCCAGGATCTGCCAGATCCTGTGCGGGCTCATCATCGCCGCGACGGTCGCGTGGTCGTTCTCGGCCGGTCGGCTCATGCGTGGTCCGGCGGCGAGACGCGGCCTGGTCGCAAGGATCGCGATCGTGGTCGCGATCGGCGCGCCGATCAGCGTGGCGGTGCTCGCGTGGGTCGGCTACGCCTTCGCGTCTTGGCAGGTGCTGACGCTCCTCTATCGATCCGCGTGGATCGCCGTCGTCGCGGTGCTCCTTCGGGACCTCCTGATCCGGTGGCTCTCCGCGGCCAGCCGCAAGATCGCCCGCGAGCAGCTCGAACGGCGCCGGCTCGAGGCCGCGACCGAGCCCTCGGAGACCTCCGGCGGTTCGGACATCGCCGAATCGACCGAGGAGCCCGAGGTCGATCTCGCCAAGGTGAACGCCCAGGCGTATCGCGTCATCCAAAGCATCTTCGTGACGGGCACGGCCTTGGGCCTCGGCGTGGTGTGGAGCGGCCTGCTGCCGGCGCTCTCGGGGCTCGATCAGATCGTCATGTGGGAGACGATGACGGAGGTTCCCTCGACCGCCGGAGACGGCACCGTCAACGTGCTCGAGCCGATCTCGATCCTCGACGTCGCCGGGGCGATGCTCACGGTGCTGCTCACCATCGTGCTCACCCGCGACATCCCCGGCCTGCTGCAGTTGCTCGTGCTTCCGCGGCTGCCCGTCAGCGCCGGCGTCGGCTACGCGGTGACGAGCTTCACCCGCTACGGGATCGGCGTGATCGGCGTGCTCGTCGCCTTCGGCATGATCGGGCTGCGCTGGAACCAGGTGCAGTGGCTCGCCAGCGCCGCGGTGCTCGGCCTCTCCTTCGGCCTGCAGGAGATCTTCTCGAACTTCGTGAGCGGCGTGCTCATGCTGGTCGAGCAGCCGGTTCGCGTGGGCGACGTCGTGACGGTGAACGGCGTGACCGGCCGCGTCACCCGCATCCAGATCCGCGCCACGACGATCACCGACTGGGATCGACGGGAGCTCGTGATCCCGAACAAGTCCTTCATCACCGGGCAGTTCTCGAACTGGACGCTCTCGGACAACCGCACCCGGCAGATCGTCGAGGTCGGCGTCGCCTACGGGAGCGACTACCGACTCGTCGAACGGCTCCTGCTCGAGGCTGTCGCGGGCGATCCGGACATCGCCGTCGATCCTGCGCCGAGCGTCGTGCTCAAGAGCTTCGCCGACAGCAGCGTGACCTTCGACCTTCGATTCGTGATCGAGGACGTCGGAAAGATCTCCGCGACGACCCACCACGTGAAGCTCCGCGTCGCGGAGCTCTTCGCCGAGCACGGCGTCGAGATCCCCTTCCCGCAGCGCGACCTGCATCTCAAGTCGGTCGATCCAGAGGCGATCAAGTCGCTCAAGCCGGCGTAGGCACCGAGCCTGCGGCTCCGAAACTGCAATCGGACATCCGACGCGGCCGCCGTCAGCTCCCGCTCGAGGAGCGCGACACCCGCTCGACCTGCTCGATGAACTTCTGCAGATTCTCGCTCGGCTTGAGCGTCTGCGATCGCTTGAGCAGCGGCAAGGCCTCGGCGTACTGCCCCTCCGCGACGAGCAGCTGGCCATGCCGAAGCTTCGCCTCCGCCTCGAATCGCTCGATCGCCGCCGCCCGCTCGAACGCGAACGCGGCCTTGATCGGATCCTGCTGCCGCCGGAACTCCTGCCCGAGCAGGATGAGCGCCTCGCCGTCGAGTGGATCGATCGACACGATCTCCTCGAGCGTCGCGACGGCATCGTCGCCTTCGCCCTTGGCCGCCGCGACCCTCGCCGCGATCTTCAGCATCGCCTTGCGATCCGACTCGGTCATGTCGGCGCCGCGGGACTTCTTCATGGAGTCGATCAGCGTCGAGACCTCGGGGTACGCGCCGCGAAGCACCATGACGTTCGCCGCCCGCAGCGCCCGATCCGGACCCGACGGCGGCGTCGCCCGCATCGCGCGGCCGTAGGCATCGACGGCCAGATCGAAGAGCCCGGCGTTCACGTAGATGTCCGCGAGCATGTTGAGGCTGTCCGCGGTCGACTGGCCGAGCTTGTCGACGAGCTCGTAGTTCTCGGCGGCCTTCATCGTCTGCTGCATGCCCAGGAAGGCGTTTGCCTGCAGCAGCCAGAGATCGCCGCGCGAGGGGTTGCCCGCGATGAGCTTGTCGCAGAGCGCCGCCGCGTCGGCGTAGCGGCGCTGGTTGAAGAGGCTTCGCACGAGCTGCATCCGCCAGTCGAGGTTCGACGGGTCGAGCAGCGACGCCATGCGGAAGGCGTGCTCCGCGGCGAGGTCGTCCCCCTCGTTCACGAACGCGAAGCCGAGGAGGCCGTAGGTCACCGAGTCGCCGCCGCCGAGCTCGATCACCTTGACGAGCGCCGGGACCGCCTGGGCGTAGTCCTCGTTCCGCATCTCGATCACGCCGATCGACCGCCACGCGCGGCGGAACTTCGGGAACTTGCGCACCGCGTCCTGAAAGGCCGCCTTGGCTCCGGCGAGGTCGTCGCGCTGGAAGAGGATCTGCCCGAGCGTGAAGTCGAAGACTGCGCTCGAGTCCTTCTCGCCACGCTCGGCGTTGAGCCTCGACTCGGCATCCGCGACCCGAGCGGGCTCCTCCGTCGCGAGCTGATCGAAGATCCGCTGCAGCCGCTTGCCCTCGGAGGTCGTCGTCTTCGGCTCGATGTCGCTCTCGGCGAGCCAGCTCTCGACCATCAACTGCCGGAAGGCCGGCGACGACCACACCGTCGCGGCGCTCGCGACCTCGCGGCCGGCCTCGTAGGAGAGGGACGGAGCCTGAGGATCGCCTTCGGACTGCGCGATCGCGGAGAAGGCCGCCGCCAGCCCGCAGACCGCGGCGAGGGCGAGGGCTCGCGGACGAAGCGGTCGGTTCATGCGATTCGCTCGGCGCACGCCGCTTGAACGGTGCTGGCTGTTCGATCTGTTCATGGCATGGATCCGGACTGGCGCCCGAGGGCGCGACGGGAACGGGCAGGATCAGGCGATCAACGGGGGATGGTGAATGGCTGCAGCATGCGAGTGCGGACGGGCTCGCCGTTGCGCTTGCCCGGCTCGAACCGCCACTGCTTGATCGCCGTGAGCACGGCGGACTCGAAGATGGGATCGCTCGAACTGCGGACGCGCGGGTTCTGCACGCGACCGGTCTGATCGACCTCGAAGATGACGACCACGCTTCCCGGCGCCCGCTGCTTCATCGCCGCGGTGATGGCCGGCGGCGTCTGATGCACCGGGAGCGGCGCCTGATCGAGGTCCGACTGCGAGAAGACCGCGCTCGCCGCCTCGGCGACCGCGGCGGGATTGATGCGAAGCGTGTAGTCGCCCCCGAGGTAGTCGCCACCGAGACCGGGATTGAGCGCGAGCTCGAGCTGCGACAGGTCGAGTTGCGGCATCTCCTCCATCATCTCCGGCGGCGGCTCCTCCTCCGGCTCCTCCTCCTCGAGCTCTTCCTCCGGCGGCGGCGGTGGAGGCGGCACGTCCGCCACCGACATGCTGGTGACGACGAGGTCGCTGTTCGGACCCTTCGCGATCGCCTGGATCAGCGGCAGCACGAGGAAGAACGCCGCGGTCAGTCCGACCGCGCCGATCACGACCACCACGCCGTGGCGCATCCGCTCGAACATCGTGCCTTCGACCTTGCCGTCCACTGGCGACCTCAGCGATTCTGGTTCCGGGTGGCGACACTCACCTTGGTGGCGCCGGCGAGCTTCGCCTCGTCGATGATGCGGACGAGCAGGCCCGACTGCGAGGCCTGATCCGCCTGCACGATCACCGGGAGGTCCTCACGCTGGATCATCCGCTTGACGAGCGGCTGCACGCCGCTGATGCCGATGTCGCGGCCGCCGTAGACGACCTCGCCCTTGGCGGTGAGCGCGATGAGGATCGAGCTCTTCTCGAGCTGGCTGGCACTGGCGGCCTGCGGCTTGTCGACCTCGACGCCGGTCTCCTCGACGAAGACGGTGGTCACGATGAAGAAGATGAGCAGGATGAACACGCAGTCGATGAGCGGGGACATGTCGACCCCCGGCTCGCTCGACTCCTCCGCGGCTAGCGCTCTGATGCGTCCCATGGTCGTCTCGTGGTGGTGCGGGGAAGGTCGCGCCTAGGCCGCGGCGCGGCTCGAGTGATGAAGGTGCTGGCTGCACACGGTCTCGAGGTGGGCGAGGAACGCCCGGTACTGCTCGCAGCCTCGGGTCAGTCGGTACTGGAGGAAGAGTCCCGGCAGCGCGATCACCAGACCGGTCTCGGTCGTGATGAGCGCCTCGGAGATGCCGCCGGCGATCGCGGCCATCGTCTTCTCGCCGCCGCCGCCCGTGGCGAGCGCACCGAAGGTCGCGAGCATGCCGGTCACCGTGCCGAGAAGGCCCAGGAGCGGCGCCGCGGCGACGCACACCTTGAGGATCTTGAGGTCGCGCGAGAACGAAGCGACCTCGGTGGCGTTCACCTGCTCGAAGAAGTGCGCCATCGCCTTGCGCGATCGGCTTGCGGTGACGAAGCGGATCATGCCGCCGATGGGTCCCTCGCCATCCTCGGGACGACTCACCCAGGTGCGCCACCGCCGCTCCGGCACGCTCGCGAAGCCCTTCGCCCGCAGGCGAAGCCACAGGTGCGTGGCGGTGCCGAACATGACGAGCGCGACGATCGCGATCGCGATCATGGCCCAGCCTCCGGAGCGCCAGATCGCCACCGCCTCCTCGAGAAGGCTGGCGTCGGCGCCGACGGCGACCGCGGGAGGTGCGGCTCCGAGGATCGTCACGCCTTGCCTCCGGTCGCCGCGAGATGTTCGCGCACCGCCGGCGTGAGCATCTCCGCGAGCACCTCGCGGACCTGTGCCGCCACGCGGGCCTTCTCGGCTTCCGGATCGGCATCGGCCCCCGCGTCGCGACTGCGGGCCACCTCGTTGAGGAAGGAGAGGGCGATTCCCTCCATGCGGTCCATCAGGCCGCGGGCCTTTCGGGAGAGGAACGCCGAGAGGAGCAGCGACGGGATCGCGACGATCAGTCCGAACTCGGTGGTGATGAGGGCCTCGGAGATGCCGCCAGAAAGCGTCTTCACGTCGCCGGAGCCGAAGACCGTGATCAGCTTGAAGGTGTTGATGATGCCGGTCACGGTGCCGAGGAGTCCCAGCAGCGGCGCGGCCGCGGCGGCAATGGCGACGAACGGGATGAACCGGTTGAGGCGAAGCCGCGTCACGAGGATCGTCTCGTACATGACCTCCTCGACGATGTCGCGAGGCTCGGAGAGGCTCTCGACGCCAGCGCGGAGCATCGCGCCGCCGGGACCGCCCATCTTCGACGCGATCGACTTCGCCTTCGCCTGGTCCTTCGCGCGGATCGCCGCAAGGAGTTCGCCGATGCGGCGCCGCGATGGCATGCGGACCGTCGACATCCCGATCCACTTGAGGATGGCGACGAGGAACGCGGCCGCCGCGAGCCCGAGGATCGGATACATGACGGGGCCGCCCTTGGCGATGTGCTCGAGGAGCGTCTCCTCGGTCGCGGCGATCTTGTGGGCGTTGCCGAGCGTCGGGTCGAGCGGCAGCTCGCCCGCGCCGTTCTTCGCGAGCATCGCCGCCGCCGCCGCGTCGAGCGGATCGGCGTAGCGGATCGCCGCGGGCTCGAGCGAACCGAGCCGCTGCTCCGCCGTCGCGGTGCCGGATCCCGAGTCGGGCTCGAAGATCGCCACCGGGCCCGCGAGCACGATCGTGCCCGTCTCGACGAGCCCGCCGTCCCCGACCGCGGTGCCGGCGAATCGCGTGCCGCCGGCGTTCTCGTGCAGGCGATCGAGGCTTGCGAGCACAAGCTTCGCCTGCGCCTCGGAGATCTCCTGTTCCGAGAGCGCGGTGTTCTCGGCGGCGAGCTTCGCCTCCTCGAGCGCCGCGCGGTACCGCTGCAGCTCGGTGATGTGGAGCCGCGACTCGAAGTTCCGCTGATACTCGCCGAGAAGCCCGGCGAGATAGGTCGTCTCCCTCTCGCGCGCCTCGATCTCGTTGCGAAGGTTCGAGAGGTCGAGACTTCGCGAGTCGAGTTCGCGAACGCGATCCTGGAACCGCTTTCGGGCCTCGCCAAGGTCGGCTTCGAGCGACGCGAGCTGCCGGCTCAGCGGAAGCATCTCGTCGGCCATCTGCTTCCGCAGGGCATCGAGCTCGGCGAGGCTCGCCTCGAGCTTCTCGTCGACGGAGCCCGCGGCCGAGCCGAAGGTCGGAGGCACCGCGGCAATCGCCGTGGCGGTCGCGGGCGGCGTCTCCGGCGTCGCCTCCTGCGGCGAAGCGAAGGCGATGCCGACGAGCAGGCCGATCGTCGCCAGGGCTGCCGCGATCGTTCGAAGGGATTCGGTCATGGCGTGGTTTCGCATCTCAGTCGACCTTCATGGGCACGCGGACGAAGGCCGCGGGCGATTCGTTCTTGATGATGGCGACGACCCTGGCGATCGCCGGCGCCGCCTCGTTCTCGGAGGTCCACTTCCACTCCGTGGCATCGGCCGCACCGATCCCGGCCACGGTCGCGTCGCTGTTGACGTAGTAGCCCTGGCCGATTCCGAGGTAGACCGCGGTGACCTCGACGGAACTGCCATCGGGAAGCGATCGCACCTCGCTCGCGGTGGTGATCTCGTTGTTGAACTTGTTGATCTCGTTGAGGATCCCGATCACGTTGACGAAGCGATCGCCGAGCGAGAGCTTGGTGTTCGCGGGATCCTCGGGCAGCCGCTGGCTGAGCGGCTTCACCCGCGTGCGAATCGGGTCGGGAAGCCGCGGCAGCAGCGCGAGCGTTCGGGCCTCGAGGCTCGCGATCATGCCGGCGAGCGAGGTCGAGGCGGTCTTGAGGGCCTCGTTCTCCGCCACGAGCTCGGCCTTCTTCTCGTCCGCGGTCGCGAGGTTGCCTTCGGTCTCGCCGATCCGCTGCTCGAACGACCCGATCTCCTTCTTGACCAGCTCGATCCGATCGAGAAGGCTCTGCTTCGCCTTCGCGAACTCGAGACGCTCCCTCGAGATGATCCGTCGCGTCTCGACGTATCGCTCGAGCGTCGAACGAACCTCGTCGACCGATGGTGGCGAGGGGGACTTCGCCGTCGCGGCGGGCACCGCTTCCGCCGCGGCAGGCGGATCGTCGAGTCCGACGGCGGGAAGCGTCGCCGACATCGCCAACGCGACGGGCAGCGTCGCGAGTCGACGAGCGAGGTCTGGGAAGCGATGGAAGGGAATCATGGGGCGACTCCGGGAACGAGGACGTTCAGAAGGTGAACTGGCCGGTGAGGGCGATCGAGAAGTCGATGCCGAGCGAGAAGGACTTGTGGAGGTACTCGCCGGAGACGCCTGCTCCGGTGTAGACCTCCTCGAAGGTGGGATTGGTGAGGTTCTTCGCCTGGAGCGTCAGTCGGAGGTAGTCGCCGATCTTCTGGGAGAAGGTGACGTTCAGCGTGCCGAAGGACTTCTGGAAGATGCTCGGCACGAAGTTGCCGTCGCTCTCCGCGGCGCCGGCGAGCAGCGTGTCGCCGGTCGCCGTGTAGAAGATGCCGATCTGCGATCCGATGTCGGGGATGTCGTAGGTCAGGTAGAGGTTGTAGAGGTACTCCGGCGCGTCGGTCATCTGCCGGCTGGTGATGTCCACCTCGATGCCCGGTGCCGCGAGCGCCGCGGCCTCCGCCGCCGGCAGGTTGACCTTCGAGGAGATGACCGTCGCGTTCGCCCCGATCAGCAGTCCCGTCAACGCCTCGGTGAAGCGGCCGAGATCCTGCCGGCACTCGAACTCCCATCCGTTGATGGTGCCCTTGGGATAGTTGACCGCCGTCGTGTAGGTGAAGCCGGTCACCCGCTGCACGTACTCGATCGGATTCTGGATGTCCTTGTAGAACCAGGACGCCGAGAGCAGTCCGCCGAGATACGGGACGTAGTCGAGCCGGAGGTCGTAGTTGGTGACCTCGCTGATCTGGAGATCGGGGTTGCCGATGAAGATGTCGCCGCCGAGGTACTCCTGCTGGATGATCGGCGTGAGCTCCTTGAAGGTCGGCAGCGCGATCGTCTGGGCGTAGTTGCCTCGGAACGCAACGCCTTCGAGCGGCGTGATCTCGAAGCCGATCTGCGGCAGGACGTAGTCCTCCTTGAGATCGACGTCCGCATCGCCGGGATTGAGCTGCGTCGGGGCGAGCGATCCTGGCGGGAACCAGGTCGCGTCCTCCTCGGGATAGTTCACGATCGAGAGGTCGATCGACTCGACGCGGGCGCCGCCGATCAGCTTGATCCACGAGTCGAGCGGCAGGTCGGTCATCGCGTACCACGCGAAGATCTTCTGCCGGCCGATGTAGTCGACGTCGATGAAGGGCGGACCGTCGGTGATCGGATGGTCCTCGTCGGGGAAGAACTGGCTCCAGCGGACTTCCCACGGCGCCTCGAACTGCGCGGTGTTGTCGTTGAAGTTGCTCCAGCTCGACTGGTCGAAGGTTCGCTTGAGGTTGTCGTCGAACACGCCGAACTTGAAGTAGCCCTCGTTGCCGTTCCACTGCTCGAACGGCAGCGTCAGGTTGAGGGCGTACTGCACGGTCTTCTCGTCGATCGACTGCCAGGTGCGCTGCAGGTTGCCGAGCGTGAAGACCGCGTCGGGCTTGTACTGTCGCTGCACCGCCGGCTCGACGAAGGGCGGCAGGAACGGCGGCACGCCCGGATTGAGCGATTCGGGAAGGAAGAGCGAACCGAACTGCCGCTTGTCGGGCTGGTCCTGGCTCGCGGAGGCGAGCGTCACCGCCCAATCGAAGATCGGCCGCTGGAAGGTGAACGGCCCGACCTCGGCGTCCTCGAAGAAGGGCAGCTGGTGGTCGCCGCTGATGATCAGCGTCGAGGTGGTCTGGTCGGTGTACTCGAGGGTCTCGGTCCGGATGTACGGCGCGAAGGTCCGGTTGCCGGGGCTGTTGCCGATCGCGGCCGGATCGTTCGGGTCGTAGTTCGGGAAGTAGTACTCCTTCCCGCGAGTGTCCTCGGCGAGCGTCGCGACGTCCGTCGCGGTGCGGGTGTAGAGGTAGGTGACGCCGATCGAGTTGTACTCGGTCTCGATGCCGACGCCGGCGAGCCAGCTCCACTGGACCAGTTCCGCGCCGCGCGTGACGTCGTAGAGCGCGGTCTTGAAGTCGCCGTCCTCCGGGGTGCCCTGGATCGTCTCGGGCGTCATGCCCTTGCCCGGCTCGGTGATCCAGAGCGAGTCGTCCTTCCCGTTGTCGTAGAACTCGTAGGAGTTCTCGTAGGAGAAGCTCGTGAATCCGCCGACGGTCACGCCGTCGTCGAGCTCCCAACGCGAGCCGGCATCGACGCCCCACTTGTAGTTCGGCGGAGCGGTGCCTTCCGACACCCCCACCGCGCCGGTCCAGCTTTCGCCGTAGGGCTGCGGCGGCCCGGCGCTGTTGGCATTGCCCCAGTAGCTGAGTCCGCCGCCCTCGTAGGTGAGGAAGTCGCGGCGATTGGTGGTCTGGGTGTTGTAGCCCACCTGCGCCTTGAGCTGGATGAAGGTCTCGGCGGGAATGCCCTTGAGGACGAGGTTCACCGCGCCGCCCGAGGCGTCGCCCTGCTGGTCCGGCGTGAAGGTCTTCGAGACCTGCAGGCTGTCGATCACCGCGGCGGGAAACTGGTCGAGTTCGACGCCGCGCTTGTCCTCGTCGGCGGTCGGCAGCCGCGCACCGTTGATCTGCGAACTCACGTAGCGATCCGGCAAGCCACGCACCACTGCGAAGCCGTCGACGACGGTGGCGCCCGGGACCAGACGCAGGGCGCCTGCGGCATCGCTGACGCCTGAACGGCTGATCAGCGCCGAGCCGATCGAGTCCATCAGCGCCGGGCTCTCCATCCGAAGGCGCAGCAGGCCGACCTCGGTGCCGCCTCCCACCTGCAGCTCCTGGACGACGTACTCCTCGAGCTCGAGGAAGTCGCCCGAGAGCGAGCCGTCGACCTCGGTCAGCTGTCCCGCGGTCACGACCACGTCGCTGCGGACCTGCCGGGCGAAGCCTTCCTTCGAGAAGATGAGCGTGTAGCGGCCCGCCGGCACCTCGCCGAAGACGAAGTTGCCCTCGGCGGTCGCGGTCGTCTTGGCGCCCGTCTCGCTGATCGTGACCTCGGCGAACGGCAGCGGCGCGTCGAAGTCGCGATCGATCACCAGGCCGCGGATCGAACCGGCCTGCTGCGCCGCCGCCGGAGACGCGACGCACAGGATCGCCGACGCGAACAGGCAGGCGAGCAGTCGAGCGGCGAGGCGCGTCATGGTCGGAGCGGTTCGAGGAGGAGCCTGCGCCGCGGATCGATCACCACGGGTCCGTGAGAAGCCCTCGGATCTCCCGCAGCCTCGTCGCGGCCTCCGCGTCCGGCAGCACGCCGCTCGAAGCCATCGAGATGCAGGTCGCGGAGAGATCGAGCGCCCGCGGACGGGCGTTGGGGTTGCCGAAGCCCTCTTCGATCGCGCGGCGATAGATCGATCCCGCGGTGTCGCGGTCCCCCATCGCGGCGTACGCCTCTGCGACTGGCCGCAGCGCGGCGGCGCGGTAGATGTCGAAGATCGTGTCGCGCTTCGCGTCGAAGACCTCGATCGCCTTGACCGCAAGTCGCCTTGCTTCCTCGGGTGTCCCGGCCGCCTGCGACGCCCCCGCGAGTCGGCCGAGCAGCGGCACCTCGTGTTCGGCGATCCACGTCGCCGCCTCGGCCATCGAAGTCGCCTCGGCGACGAACCGCTGCGCAGCCGCCGAATCTCCTGCGACGAGCGCGTTCTCGGCAAGACTCAGCAGCAGATCGATGCGGAGGTCGATCGGAAGAAGCACCCAGCCCCCGCGGATCCTCGCTTCGACGAGATCCCGTCGCGCCGGAGTCGCGTAGTGGCGTCGATGCAGCGCGGTGAAGGCGGCGAGCGCGTGCCGCGTCGGATCGAAGGTCCTCGAAGCCACGATCCGATCGAGCACATCGACTTCGGCATCGAATGCGGCCTGCGCTTCGGCGACCGCATCCGCGTCGCCTTGGATCGCCAGCGCCGGCATCGCCTCGATCCGAACTTCATCGAGCTTGCCGGCCTCCTCCACGGGGAGGGTTCCGGCGATGCGCCTCGCTTCGGCCACCTCGCCGAGCCTCGCATGGACCCGGGCCACCTTCATCCGGATGCGGTCGCGTCGCCAATCCGCCTCGCGGTCCGCGATGCCCGACGCCAACACCAGATATCGACGAAGGTCCGGACTCTCGCCCGACGCGGCCAACGCGAACGCGAGGTCGGCGTAGGCCGAGCCTCGCCGCCACGTGTCGATCCGTTCGACCCATTCCTTGGCGAGATCGATCCGACCGAGTTCGATCGCGGCGAAGACGACCTCTTCCTGCGCTCTCGCTCGATCCTTCTCGTGCGGCCTCACCGGGATCGCCGACGCCGTTTCGAAGGCGAGCGTCAGGAGGTCCTCCGACGACATGATCGACGCAGGCGGCACCGCGACGACCGACCCGAGAGCCGGCGACTCGGCGAACGACATGCGATGAACGCCGGCGAGCACGGCGGCGACGGTGAGGGCGATCGCGAAGCGGGACATCGTCTCGAGTCGGGTGGGAGTGGCGACGCGGAGAGCGTCGGATCAGGGAACGGCGACGCGACGCGGAAGGAACGGTGCGTCCTCGGTGTCGGAGGTCCGACGCGAAGGCGGGGAACCTACGGGCGAGGCCCGCTCCGTTCGCTGCCATTGCGCTTTCTGAATGTTCAAGAATCGTGAAGGGCCGCCCGCGCGGCCGGCGCTTGCGCGTTCTTCATCGATCGTGAGCGCTGCCGCACCGATCGGCGGTCAGTCTTCTCGACTCGACCTGCTCGGGCGTCGCGCGGCGACTCCGGACGCATCCTTCAACGTCCGCTCACGGTTCCTGCACAGTCGAGTCGTACGTTTCATCCGCGAGCGATGCTCGGAGCCTCCTCGCCACTCGTCCTCGTCCCCACCTGGAGTCAGATCGGTCATGAACGCCAACATCGCAAGGAAGGCCCTGATCGCTACCGCCGGCGCTCTCGCCGTCGGCGGCGCCGCCAGCGCCGCGGAGATCTTCATCTCCGAGAACATCACGACGTCGGTCACCTGGACCGCCGACAACGTCTATCGCCTGCAGAACCAGATCTACGTGCTGCCCGGCGCGAGCCTCACCATCGAACCCGGCACCGTCATCGCGAGCATCCCGACCACCGACGGCTCGGGCAGCCTCGCGGTCTGCCGCGGCGCGAAGATCTACGTCCTCGGGACCGCCGCCAACCCGGTCATCATGACCTCCGCCAACGACAACTTCGTCACCTGGCGCGAGGCGGCCAACGAGTGGGGCAACCTCACGATCATGGGCCGAGGCTACATCTCCGACTCCTTCGAGCCGGGCAACACCGCGACCTTCGGCGCCAACAACGTGGCGGCGATGGAAGGTCTCGTCGCGGCGTTCCCGGGCGACACCCGCGTCCTCTACGGCGGCGGCGACGACGACGACGACTCGGGCTGCATCAGCTACCTCTCGATCCGCTACGGCGGCCGGGTGGTCGGCCTCGGCAACGAGCTCAACGGCCTCTCGCTCGGCGGCATCGGCCGCGAGACCGACATCAAGTTCGTCGAGATCATGAACAACGTCGACGACGGCATCGAGATCTGGGGCGGCACCGTCAACCTCCAGTTCGCGAGCGTCTGGAACATCGGCGACGACAGCATCGACTGCGACCAGGGCTGGCGCGGCAAGATGCAGTTCATCCTGCTCGTGCAGGGCTACTCGCTCGACGCGAGCCAGGGCTCGGGCGTCGGCGACAACTGCTTCGAGATGGACGGCGCGGAGAACTCCGACGCCCAGCCGGTCCTGACCTCGGTCATCTACAACGCAACCGTGATCGGCCAGCCCGCGCCCGGCGCCGGCGACCAGGGCATGGCGTTCCGCGACAACGCGAACGTCCAGTACCGCAACTCGATCTTCATGGACCTCGGTGACGCGGTCGTCAAGAACGACAACGTCGACGGCGACGGCTCGCAGGGCTACGGCTTCAACGGCACGCTGACCTGGGCGCAGCGTTGGACCACCCCCTACAACACCTACTCGACGGTCAATGCGCCTTCGAATCCCGCGCAGTACTACACCGCGCAGACCTCGGGTCGCCTGATCGAAGTGACGGGCAGCGTCTTCTTCCGCAACCTCGATCCCAACGCCTACAACGAGGCGAACGCCCGCGGCGTGTTCAATGCCGGCAACAACAACATCCTGATTCCGGGCTTCGATCCGGCCAACCAGCCGATCAAGTCGATCACCCGCGGCCCGGCCGTCACCAAGGGCGGAAAGACCATGCTTCCCGTGATCGGGCTCGATCCGCGGGCGCAGGGTCCGGCCACCAGCGGCGGCACGGCGGCTCCTGACGACGGGTTCTTCTTCCCCGTGACCTTCCGCGGCGCCTTCAGCGCGAACACCAACTGGCTCTGCGGCTGGACCGCGGCATACAACTACGGCTTCATCACGACGCCGGCCGCCTCCTGCGGTTTGCCCAACGTCGCCGGCTGCGACGCGCCGAATCCGAACCCGCCGGGCGATCTCAACGGAGACGGTCTCGTCAACGGCGCCGACCTCTCGATCCTGCTCGGCGACTGGGGCACCTGCCCGCCGAAGGGCACCTGCACCGGCGACATCAACGGCGACGGCTCGGTGAACGGCGCCGACCTCTCGATCCTCCTCAGCAACTGGAGCTGATCGAGTTCGAGGAACCGCCAACCCGTTCGGCGGAATCGCCCTGAACCACCACCGCCCCCGGCCTCGCGCCGGGGGCGTTTCTTGTTGGGCTCCCGACGGCGTCTACTCCTCGCCGCCGATCCGCTCGACCCGATCGACCTGCGACATGAGCAGATGCAGGCGCAGCCGATCGCCTCGCGAGGGCACCGTGCCGATCGCCGACTGCGCCACGCGAAGCGGGATCGGCGCCGCCCCCGACGGCGCCACGAGCAGATCGACGTAGAGATCGCCGTGGATCGACGTGCCCCGCGCATCGTGCACCTCGACCTCGACCGAGCCGACGAGGGGCAGCCAGTTCGCGCTCACGACGCGGACTCCTTGGCGCGGCTCACGACCCGCACCTGCGCGAACTGCCGATGCCCTTCCGGTCCGCCGCGGTAACCGTAGCCGGAGTGCCGCGCGCCGACCCACGGCGTGCCCTCGGCCCCGCCGCAGCCTCGGTTGATCCCGACCATGCCCGGCGTCAGTCGATCGGCAACCGCCTCGGCCCGGGCGGTGCTGCCGAAGACCGCGCCGCCGAGGGCGTAGGGACTGTCGTTGGCCAGTTCGATCGCCTCTTCATCCGTCCCGAACGACATCACGCAGGCGACCGGCCCGAAGGTCTCCTCTCGCATGATCGGCATCGAGTGGTCGACGTTCGCGAGCACCGTCGGCGGCACGAAGTTCCCCTCGCCCGCAGTTCCTCCGAGCAAGAGCGACGCGCCTCGCCGCACCGCATCCTCGATCTGCCGAAGCACCATCGCCTTCTGCCGAGCGTGCACCATCGGACCGACCTGCACGCCGGGTTCGTCGCCGGGTCCTTGCTTGAGCGCGGCCGCCTTCTCGACGAGCCGCTGCGTGAATCGCTCGGCGATCGGAGCCGCGACGTAGATCCGCTCGGTGCTCACGCAGACCTGACCGGCGTTGCGGAAGCAGTTGCGGGCCGCGAACGCGGCGGCCGCCTCCACGTCGGCGTCCTCGAGCACGACGAGCGGATCCTTGCCGCCGAGTTCGAGGATCACTCGCTTCAGGCCCGCGCCGCTCGCCTCGAGGATGTCGCTGCCCGCCGCGCGGCTTCCCGTGAAGACGACGAGTTGGACCTCCGCCCGCACGAGCGCCTTCCCCTGACGCTCGTCGCCGTGCACGATCTGCAGCACGTTCGCGTGCCCCGCCGCCTCGAGCGCCTCGGCGATCGGCCTCGCCCACGCGTCCGCGACGAGCGGGGTCTCTTCGGAAGGCTTGAAGAGGACCGCGTTGCCAGCGACGAGCGCCGGAAGCAACGACTCGTGCGGCATCAGGATCGGGAAGTTCCACGGCGTGATCACCACCGCCACGCCGAGCGGATCGAAGCGAAGGCGGCTCGAGGTCCGCTCGTCCTCGCGGAGCACCGGCTCGAGGCTCGCCGCGATCGCGCGAAGCGTCGATGCATAGGAGTCCACGGCGTACTTCGCTTCGCCCTTGCCTTCGGGCAACGGCTTGCCCATCTCACGAGTGACGAGCTTGCCGAGCTCCTCGATCCGCTCCCGGAGTCGCGGCTCGGCGGCCTCGAGGATCTCCGCGCGTCGCGTCGGCGAGAGGCGCCCCCAGGCTCGCTGGGCCGACGACGCGGCGGCGACGAGATCAGGAATCGCGTCGACCGGAGTCACCTCGACCGAACCGACGACGTCGCCGTTGGCGGGGTCGATCGACGGAAGACGCTCCGGGGCGGTGGTGGTATCCAGTTTGGGCATGGTGGTGCGGTGAAGCATCGGGAGAAGCGGTCCGAATCGGAGTATCAGGAAGCCCGTCAGCGTAGAGAGGTCGGAAGCGATGGACTCCGATTCGTTTTGTTTGGGTGATCGTCCGCTCGCGATCGGCCAAGCGAAAGCACACGACGGCAACCGATCGCCCAACCGGCGGATCGAAGGCTTCCGGTTCCCCCGGCGGTCCACGACTCGACCGAGGCACGGCGGGCGAGACGCCCGCG
>CAZTMB010000025.1:0-21130 GCA_964614695.1 uncultured Isosphaeraceae bacterium
GCGACAACGCCGACTCGCGTGGCGCTCTCACGCCTCAGCGGCTCCAGCCCATCGCCTTCATCGCGCCGGGAATGTCGACGTGGCACGCCCGGCCGGTGTTCTCGACGTAGTCCTGGTGGTACTCCTCGGCCGCCCAGAAGGTCGTGGCGGGTTCGATCACCGTCACGATCGTTCCACCGCGTCCGCCGAAGCGAGCGGAGGTCTGCACCTCTTCGCGCACGCGATTCGCGATCGCCAGCTGTTCATCGCTCGCGGTGAAGATGCCCGAGCGGTACTGGGTGCCGAAGTCGGGACCTTGCCGGTTGAGCGTCGTCGGATCGTGGATCAGGAAGAAGAACCGAACCAGATCCTCGTAGGAGATGCGCTTCGGATCGAAGACGACCTTCACGCTCTCGGCGTGGTTGGTGGTGCCCGCGCAGACCTCCTTGTAGGTCGGCTTCTCGGTGTGTCCGTTCTGGTAGCCGCTGACGGCATCGATCACGCCGGGCACCTGCGCAAAGGCGTGCTCGACGCCCCAGAAGCAGCCTGCCGCGAAGTAGGCGGTGTCCAAGGCGGTGGGACGACTTTCGATCGGCATGTCGCTTCCTCGCTCGTAGAAGACCAGTGATGCGGAGTTCAGGCAGTGGCGCTCGCCGGTGGGCTTGGGACCGTCGTCGAACACGTGGCCGAGGTGCGCGCCGCAGCGCGAGCAGTCGATCTCGGTGCGGACCATCCCGTGGCTGCGGTCGAGGGTTCGCGTCACATGCTGCGGATCGAACTCGCGGAAGAAGCTCGGCCAGCCGGTGCCGGAGTTGAACTTGTGGCTCGAGTCGAAGAGCGGCAGCCCGCAGACCACGCAGCAGTAGACGCCGTCCTTCTTGTTGTCGAGGAGGTTGCCGCAGAAGGGGGCCTCGGTGCCGTCCTTCTGGGTCACGCGGTATTGCTCCGGGTCGAGCTTCTTGGCGAGTTCCTCGACCTTCGCCTTGGAGTAGGGGGTGATGTCGAAGCCGGACTTCGAGTAGACGGGGGCGGCGGTGGTCATGGTCGGGGCGTCCGAGGCGGGCGGCGAGGATTCGGCGACCGAAGTGCGGGCGAGATCGAGCGCGGCGAAGGTCGCGATCGCAAGAGCGAGCACGGAAACGGGCAGCAGGAGGGAGCGATCGGGCATCGGTGAGTCTCCGTCGGAGGGGTCTGTTTCGTCGGCAGACGCGGTCTCGATTCGGAAGCGGGGATCGTAGGGATCGCGTGCGGTCGGCGTACGCGGGTGTCCAAGAGGGCGTCCGTATACTCGCGGCGGGCCTGTGGCGAAATGGCAGACGCAGGGGCCTTAAAAGCCCTAGCCCGCAAGGGCGTGCGGGTTCGAGTCCCGCCGGGCCCATGCGGCATGGATGTCGGTAGACCAATGACAACGCTCCCGGCCGAAGCCGGGAGCGTTGGATGATTCACGCGATCGAGGTCTCGATCAGGCGCGGCGACGCCGCGAGCCCGCGAGACCGGCGACGCCGAGCAGGGCGATCGCGCCCGGCGCGGGGACGCCCTCGACCATGCGGAACGCCTGCGAGGCGTAGGTCGGCGTGCCGAAGCTGGCGAGGATCGATCCGGTGGCGGGCGCCGTGGTGGTCAGGAACCAGCGTCCAAGACCGCCCGCGTCTTCAGCGATGTTCATCTCGACGTAGCCGGCGGTGGGAATCGCAAAGCCCGGATCGAGCGTGATCGTCCAGATGAAGTCGCCCGCCGAAGGCAACGCCACGCTGAAGCTGTCGACGAAGGCTCCCGGCGTGCCGGCGGCCGAGTCCCACTCGTAGAAGTCGAAGCCGACCGAGGCACCTTCGGTGTTGACGCCGCCGACGAAGATGAACTGGCCGAGGAAGAACGAGTCGCCGCCCGACGCCGCGGTGGTCTCGTAGGCGGTCCATCCGCGAAGGCCTGCACCCGCCGGAAGCGACGCGTACGGGCCGGCCTGGGCGTCGAAGAGCGTGTCGCCCGGGGCGAAGGACGACGACGAGCCGACAAAGCGGTGCTCGAGTGCGCCGCCTTCCCACGGAGTCGGGTTGCCAGTGAGATCCGCGGACGCGGAGAACGCCGTCGCGGCAGCGGCGACGGCACCAAACAGGAACGTGGAACGCATCTTTCAGGGTCCTCCAACAAGGGGAATGGGGACCCTCCCTCTGGACGCAGAAGATGTCGCGTCTCGGCACCGAGGCAACTCGGACCGGACAACAAAGTCTCAGAATCTTCGCCAAGGCGTTGTCGGGGCGACGCTTGACGGGACTGCGAGCGACTCGCGGCCGCCAAGCCACGCGCGGAACCGCCGACCGCGGTCGCGGTGAACGGGGGGCACGGGAGGCCCGGCGTTCCGCCGAACGAGCGGCGTCACCCCGCCGGGTTGTGCCAACCCTCGGGCGGCATGACGACCTGATTGCACTCCTCGGGCCCCCAGGTACCGGGCTCGTAGGTGTAGCAGGGGGTCGCGTCGTCGAGGATGCCGTCGACGATCCGCCACTCCGCATCGACCTCGTCCTGCCGGGAGAAGAGCGTGGCGTCCCCGCGGAGCGCATCGCCGAGCAGGCGTTCGTAGGCCTCCATCATGTCCGGATCCGTGTCGACCGCCGAGAGCACGGCGTCCTCGCCGAGCATCGCGACGCCGGGCTTCTTCGCCCGCACGCCCAGATCGACCTCGATCCGCGGCTTGATCTGGATCCGGAGGTAGTTCGCCGGCGGCGACTGGCTCTCCGGGAACACCACCGACGGCGGACGCCGGAACTGCACGCGAATCTCGGTCGTCGTCGAGGGCATGCGCTTGCCGGTGCGGATGTACCACGGCACGCCGTCCCAGCGCCAATCGGAGATCTCGAACTTGACCGCCGCATAGGTCTCGACCGTCGAGTTGGGCTTGACGCCCGGCTCGTCGTGGTAGCCGATGAACTGACCGCGGGTCACGTGGTCGGTCGTCAGCGGATGGATGCTCTTCAGCAGTTCCACCTTCTGGTCGCGCACCGACTCGGGGTCGTCCCAGTGCGGCGGCTCCATCGCCAGGCACGAGACGATCTGCAGCAGGTGGTTCTGGATGACGTCGCGGATGCAGCCGGTGGCGTCGTAGAAGACCCCGCGGCCCTGCACGCCGAAGTCCTCCGCCATCGTGATCTGCACGTGGTCGATGAAGTGGCGGTTCCAGACCGGCTCGAGGAAGGTGTTGGCGAAGCGGAAGTACAGGATGTTCTGCACCGGCTCCTTCCCGAGGAAGTGGTCGATGCGGAAGATCGACTCCTCCGGGAACGCCGAGTGCAGCGTCGCGTTGAGCGCCTTCGCCGACTCGGAGTCGCGTCCGAAGGGCTTCTCGACGACCACCCGCGCATCGTCGGCGCAGCCGGAGGCCTTCAACTGCTCGGCGACCTTGCCGAACAGGACCGGCGGGATGGCGAGGTAGTGAAGCGGACGCTTCGCCTCGCCGAGGGTCGACTTCAACTTCGCGAACGTCGCGGGATCGGCGTAGTCGCCGCCGACGTAGCGGAGCCGATCGGAGAGGATCTTGAACGCCGCGTCGTCGATGCCGCCGTGGGTCTTGAGGCTCTCGGTCGCCCGCTGCCGAAGCTGGTCGTCGCTCCACGCGTCCTTCGCGACGCCGATCACCGGCACGTTCAGGTGGCCGCGCTTCGCGAGGGCCTGCAGGCTCGGGAAGATCTGCTTGAAGGCGAGATCGCCGGTCGCCCCGAAGAAGACGAGGGCGTCGGAGGGAGCAGGCGTAGGCATCGCGGAAACTCCAGCCGGGAGTCCCGTGGGACGCCGCGGCGAACTCGGAATCGAGGAGACGGGAACGCGATCCGCGTCAGGCGGGCTTCTCGTGATGGCCGCCGAACTGGAAGCGCTGCGCGGACATGATCTTGTTGGCGAAGTCGGCGTTGCCGCGGCTGTCGAAGCGGTTGAAGAGCGCCGCGGCGAGGATCGGCGCGGGAACACCTTCGTCGATCGCGGCCTCGAGCGTCCATCGTCCTTCGCCCGAATCGCTGACGCGACCCGCGAAGTCCTTGAGCGAGGAGTCCGCGACAAGCGCGGCGGCGGTCAGGTCGAGCAGCCACGAGCCGATCACGCTGCCGCGGCGCCAGACCTCGGCGACCTCGCCGATGTCGACGGCGTACTGGTACGCCTCCGGCTCGCGGAGCGGCGTGGTCTCGGCATCGACTTCCTGCTTCCGCAGTCCGACGTCGGCGTTCTTGATGATGTTCAAGCCCTCGGCGTAGGCGGCCATGATGCCGTACTCGATGCCGTTGTGGACCATCTTGACGAAGTGGCCGGCGCCCGACGGGCCGCAATGCAGGTAGCCCTCGTCGGCGGTGCCGCGTCCAGCGGGGCGTCCGGGCGTCGGATCGAGCGAGCCCTTGCCCGGCGCGAGCGTCTTGAAGACCGGATCGAGCCGCTTCACCGCTGCGTCGTCGCCGCCGATCATCAGGCAGTAGCCTCGCTCGAGGCCCCACACGCCGCCGCTCACGCCGCAGTCGACGTAGTGGATGCCGGATCCGGCGAGATCCTTCGAGCGACGCAGGTCGTCGCGGTAGTACGAGTTGCCGCCGTCGACCAGGACGTCGTCCTTGCCGAGATGCGGCCGCAGCGCCGCGATCGTCTGGTCGACGAGCCCGGCGGGCACCATCAGCCACGCGGCCCGAGGCAGCGTGAGCTTCGACGCGAAGTCCTCGAGGGACGACGCGCCGACCGCGCCTTCCGCGGCGAGCGCCTTCACCGCGTCGGGGTTGACGTCGAAGACCACGCACTGGTGACCGGCCTTCATGAGGCGGCGGACCATGTTCGCACCCATCCGGCCGAGGCCGATCATGCCAAGCTGCATCGCTGAGTTCTCCGCGAGAGGAGGAAG
The DNA here is from genome assembly GCA_964614695.1 of uncultured Isosphaeraceae bacterium. Taxonomy (GTDB): domain Bacteria; phylum Planctomycetota; class Phycisphaerae; order Phycisphaerales; family SM1A02; genus VGXO01. Next base: position 4,847 of record CAZTMB010000025.1, read on the forward strand.
TTCGGAAGCGGCGATCAGGCCGATCGCCGGTGGGCCACGGATCGAGGACCGTGGAGGAAGGGGCGGAGTATAAACCCGGGATTCCCTCGCTTCGTTTCGCGCGGAGCGTGTCCGACTCGAGTCCCGGAGCCGACGCCATGACGCGAAGAACCTGTCCGCGTCCCCTCGCCCGATTCGCCTCGCCTGACCGAACGCCGGCTGCGGTGATCGCGGTCGCGGCGTTCGCGATGGCCACCGTCTCGACCGCTTCGGCCGCGCTGCCGCCATGGACGGTCGAGGCCACGCCGATCGAACTTCGTCTCGAAGCCAGCGGGCGCCTCGCGGCGGCTCGCAAGCTTCCGATCCGTCTCGTTCCCAAGGCGTACCGCGGGGGCTTCGTCGTGGGCGAGGTGCTCGTCGATGGCGGGCCGGTCGAGGCGGGCGAGGTCCTCGTTCGTCTCGAGACCGCCGAGATCGAGGAGGCGCTCGAGCGTGCGAGGATCGAACTGGAGGAAGCCTCGCTTCGCCTCGACCTCGTGCGCGAGGAGCAGCGGATTGCGGAGGAGTCGGGCCTGACCTCGCTCGAACGCAAGCGATTGGCTGCCGAGCGAGCGGCGCGGGCGCTCGAGCTGCACCGCGAGACGGAGCGGGATCGCCAGCAACGCGGCGCCGTGCTGCGTCTGCAGGGCAACGAGGACTCGCTGACGAACCAGCGTCAGGAGCTCGAGCAGCTCGAGGCGATGTATGCGGGAACGAGCCTCGCGACCGAGACCAAGGACATCGTGCTCGAACGGGCGCGTCGTTCGATGGCCCGGGCGCAGGAGAGCCTCGCGCTCGCGAAGATCGACCACGAGATCTACCTCTCCGTCGGCATGCCCGATCGCGATCGTGATGTCGAGGATCGCGCCGAGCAGTCGGCGGAGGAGCTTCGCCACGCCGAGATCTCCCAACGGCTCGACGCGATCCGCCGTCGGCTGACGCTCGCGGAGTCCGCCCGGCGGGTCGAGGATCTCGCCGAGCGAGTCGCCGATCTCGAGGCCGATCTCGTCGCGACGGAGATCGTGGCGCCGGCGACCGGCCTGCTGACCTCGATCTCGCTCTCGCCCGGAGACTCGGTCGATGCGCGACAGCGGCTTGCCGAGGTGCTCGACGCCTCGGCCTTTGCGATCGAGACGAAGGTGGGGCCGCAGGAACTCGGCTGGCTCGCCGCCGGCGATGCGGTCGCGATCACCATGCCGGCCGTGCCGGGAGTCGCCGCCGAAGGAACGATCGCGCGGCTCTCGCGAATCGGTGTCGCGGAGGGCAGTGGCGCCGCGTTTCCAGTGAAGGTCGAACTCCCCGCGTCCGATCCGCGCATGCTGATCGGGCTCGAGGCGAAGGTCTCGGCGACGACACGGACCGAGCCGGTGGTCGCGATTCCGCTTGCGGCGGTCCGTCGCCAAGGCGATCGCGTCTTCACGATCGCGCTGCTCGACGGACGCGAGACCGAGCGCGAGATCGTGCTCGGCCGCACCGGCACCACGATGGTCGAGGTGCTGTCGGGGCTCGAGCCGGGCGATCGCGTCGTGCTCGCCGAAACCGAATCCGACGTCGACGCTCCACGCGGACTCGCGCCGTGAGGTCTCGCCGGCATCGCGTCGCGTCGAGCGTTCCGATGCGGTGGCGCGAAGCCGCCGGGGCGTGGGGATGGGCGTCGGCGCTCGCAGGCATTGCCGTGCTTCTCGCCGGCTCGGGATGCGCGACGTCCAAGTTCGGTTCCGCGCGGACCGGTCCCAATCCCGCCTCGACGAGCGCCGCCGTTCAATCCAACGCGGCAATGTCCGAGGCGCAGGTCTCCGAGCCGCTCGCCCGCGGCATCGCCTGGCTGGTGGCGAACCAGAACGGCGACGGGTCCTGGGGAAGCTTCGAGTCGGCGCGACCGAGCGAGATCTATCTCGGGACGGTGGCGAGCCATCGTGCGTTCAAGGACGCGACGAGCGCCTTGGCCACGATGGCACTGATTCCGGCCGCGAGTCGAGGGGATCTCGAGGCGACGAGAGCCCTGCAGCTGGGGGCGGCGTACTTGATCTCGACGAAGCCGAGCCTGCGGGCGACCGGCGACACCTTCTACAACGTGTGGACGCACACCTATCTCACGCAAGCCGCGGCGAGGCTGCTCGCTTCGGAACTTCTTCCCGGGATCGAGCCGGATCTGCGGCGACTGCTCGATCGCGAGGTCGCGCTGCTCGCCGCGACCCAGGCGGCGGACGGAGGTTGGGGCTACTACGACTTCGATCATGCCGCGGCGGTGCCTTCCGGCGACATGACGACGAGCTTCAACACCGCGTCGGCGCTGCTGGCGCTCCGCGAGGCGGGCGTGGCGGGGGCGGGGTTCCCGGCATCTCGCCTCGATGACGCGGTCGCGGTGATCGAGCGGTTGCGGCTTCCGAGCGGGGCCTACGTCTACGGCACGTACGCGCTGTTCCGTCCGACCGCGAACTTCAACATGGTCGAAGGCTCGCTCGCCCGCAGCCAGCCGTGCAACCTGGCGTTGCATCGCTTTGGCGATCGCGTCTCGATTGAAGCGGTCGAGGCGGGGCTCGAGGCGATGCGACGCGACCACAAGTATCTGCAGATCGGGCAGGGGCGGCCACGCCCTCACGAGGCGTACTACCAGAACTCGGGCTACTACTACCTCTACGGCCACTGGTACGCCGCCGAGAACGCGGGTCTGCTCGCGGTCGCGCCGCGCCGCGAGTACACCGCGTGGCTCGAAGGCGTCCTCGCGGGCATCCAGAACCCCGACGGCTCGTGGCTCGACTTCCCGATGTACGGGTACGGACATCCCTACGGCACGTCGTTCGCGGTGCTCGCGCTCGAACAATGTCGTCTGAACGCGCTCGAACCGTGATCCGGTCAGCCTGAGAGCCGAGGTTCCGCGAGCCGTTCGAGCAGCCAGGACGCGAATCGTTCCTTGCCGATCGCCCTCGGATGCTCGGGTGGGGTCGCCCTCGTGCCGTCGGCGAAGAAGAGCGTCGCGCGAATGTCGGGCGAGTCCATCGTCTCGAGCGGGTTCGCCACGATCGCGTCGATCGCCTTGCGTCGCAGTTTCGCCATCGCCCGCGCTTCAAGTTCCGCCTCCGGCTCGAGGGCGAACCCGATCAGTCGCTGCCCCGGGCGGCGTCGAGCCGCAAGACCCGCGAGGAGATCGGGAACCGGCTCGAGTTCGATGGCGAGGCCCTCCTCGGAGCGGCGATGCTTGCCGTCGAAGACCGCCTTGGGTCGGAAGTCCGCGACCGCCGCGGCCATGATCACCAGATCGAAGTCCGCCGCACGGGCCTCGAGTTCCGACTCCAGTTCCGCCGCGGTGCGGAACCGGCGGAGGTCGACCTGCGGAGGAGGCGGGTCGGGAGGGTTCTCGACCGGGCCAAGCAGCAATGTGGTGGGGATGCCTCGTTCGGCCGCCGCCTCGGCGATGGCGATGCCAAGCCGACCGGAGGAGCGGTTGCCGATGAAGCGGACTCGATCGATCGGTTCTTGCGTCGGCCCAGCCGTCACCAGCAGTCTCGAGGTCGTCGGCGGCATCGGGTCGCGCGAGGTCGGCATGGGCGGGCGGTTCGGATCGCCTTCTCGGCCGCGCCCGACGACCAGGCGGCGGTCGTCGGAGCCCGATCAGGCGTGAGGTCGGTTTGCCCGGCATCGGGCACGCCCGCATACTAGAGATCTTCGCCCGCGCGCCGTCGCGCTCGGGACGCGAGGCAACGGAGTCCCAGGTGGCACGCAAGGTCCGCAAGAAGCTCGGTGAAATCCTCGTCGAAGCAGGGCACGTGACGGCCCAGCAGGTGGAGTCGGCGGTCGCCGCGGCGCGAAGCAGCGGCCGTCGCGTCGGCGAAGCGCTCGTCGAGGCGGGGGCCTGCAAGGAAGAGCATGTCGCGAAGGCGCTTGCAGATCAGTTCGGCGTCGAGTTCCTGAACCTCGATCGACCCGAGAACAGCAACCGCGTCGACATGGCGTTGATGCCGGAGGACCTCGCGAAGAAGTACCTCGTGCTTCCGCTCCAGAAGCAGGGCGGACGGCTGAAGCTCCTGATCCACGACCCGATGGATCTCGAGACGCTCGACCTCCTGCGGTTTCGGCTGAACTCCGAGATCGACACGGCCATCGCGCCCCGCTCGCAGATCGAGGGATACCTCGCCGGCTCGGGCGGAGGCGGCGGTTCGGCGGCGAGCAGCATGCTCTCCAAGGAGAGCCTCGTCACCGACTCCGTCGACGTGACCGTCGACAAGAGCGTCGACACCTCGATCGACAGTTCGATCGACGTCGATGCCGGTGGCGGCGGCGACTCCGCGATCGTCAGGCTCTGCAGCCGGATCATCATCGAGGCGGTGCGGGGGCGAGCCTCCGACATCCACGTCGAGCCGATGGCCGACCGCGTGATGCTTCGGTATCGCATCGACGGCCACTGCCACGTGCGCGACAACCTGCCCAAGCGGATGCAGTCGTCGATCCTCGCGCGACTGAAGCTGATGGCCGGCGTGAACATCGCCGAGCGCCGGATCCCGCAGGACGGACGCATCAAGATGGTCGTCGACGGCACCGCGATCGACTTCCGCGTCTCCTGCTGCCCCGCATACCACGGCGAGAGCGTGGTCATGCGAATCCTGCGGCCGGACTCGGTGCGCATCGGTCTCGTGAACCTCGGCTTCGAGGCGGACAATCTCGACGTCTTCAACAAGATCATCCGGCGGCCCAACGGGATCTTCCTCGTCACCGGCCCGACCGGTTCGGGCAAGACGACGACGCTGTACTCGGCGCTCGACGTTCTCAACCGCCCCGACAAGAAGATCATCACCGCCGAGGATCCCGTCGAATACAACTTCAAGGGGATCAACCAGGTCCAGGTGCGCGAAGGCATCGGCCTGAGCTTCCCGATCATCCTGAAGTCGATGCTTCGTCAGGCGCCGAACGTGATCCTCGTCGGCGAGATCCGAGACCGCGAAGTCGCCGACATCGCGATCCAGGCCGCGCTCACCGGCCACCTGGTCTTCTCGACGCTCCACACCAACGACGCGCCTTCCGCGATCACCCGTCTCGTCGACATGGGCGTCAAGCCGTTCCTCGTGGCAAGCTCGATCCAGGCGATCATGGCGCAGCGACTCATCCGCATGCTCTGCCCGAAGTGCCGGCAGCCCGACACGGATCCGGACCGCAAGATGCTGAGGCTCGTCGGCATCGGCGAGGACGAGATCGCCCGCGGCAACATCTCGAAGCCCGGCCGGTGCGCCGCCTGCGGCAGCAGCGGCTTCCGAGGGCGAAAGGCGATCTTCGAGATGATGATCATGAACAGCGAGATCCGGGACCTCGCGTTCGAACGGGCCGCCATCTCCAAGCTTCGGGAGGCCGCGATCCGCAGCGGCATGCGGAGCCTGCTCGGCGACGGCAAGATCAAGATCCTCCGCGGCGACACCACGCCGAGCGAAGTCGCTCGCTTCGCCCAGATCGAAGGCTTCAACCCGAACGAGATCGGCTGACGCCGAACCCGGCGCCGCCCGGCGCCGATCCCACGACGACCGCACCACGCCTCCGTCCCAGGTCACCATGTCCACCATCCAGATCGACCGACTGCTCGACACCGTCATCCGCCAGGACTGCTCGGACCTCCACCTCACGGTGGGACGGCCGCCGACGGTCCGCCTCAACGGCAAGCTCCGCAGCCTGCAGACCAAGGTCCTCGATCCCGACGACATGGTCGCGCTCATGAAGTCGGTGACGCCGGAGAAGAACCAGCAGGAACTGCAGGAGATGGGCGGCACGGACTTCGGCTTCGGCTACGGAGACCAGGCCCGCTTCCGCGTCTCGATCTTCAAGCAGAAGGGGCACCTCGCGATGGTGCTCCGACTCATCCCGAGCCGGCTTCTGACGTTCGAGCAGATCGGGCTTCCCGACATCTGCCAGGAACTGGTACGTCGTCCCCGCGGCCTCTTCGTGGTGACCGGTCCGACCGGTTCCGGCAAGACGACGTCGCTCGCGACGATGATCGACTTCATCAACACGAACCTCGACCGCCACATCGTGACGGCCGAGGACCCGATCGAGTACTACCACGTCCACAAGAAGTCGGTGGTGAACCAGCGCGAGGTCGGCAGCGACGTCCCGTCCTTCGCCGAAGCCCTTCGCCGCGTGCTGCGTTCGGACCCGGACGTCATTCTCGTCGGCGAAATGCGCGACCTCGAGACGATGGAGGCCGCGATCCGGGCTGCCGAAACAGGTCACTTGGTGTTCGGCACCCTGCACACCACAGGCGCCGCCGGCACCATCACCCGAATCATCGACGCGTTCCCGACCAACCAGCAGGCTCAGGTGCGCGTCCAGTTGTCGACCAGCCTCCTCTGCGTGCTCAGCCAGCAGTTGCTCGCCCGGAACGATCGTCCTGGCCGCGTGGCGGCGTACGAGTTCCTCGTGGTCACGCCCGCGATCGCCAACCTCATCCGCGAGAACAAGACCTTCCGCATCGACTCGGCGATCCAGACCGGACGCAAGTTCGGCATGCAGCTTCTCGACGATCACCTTTGGACCCTCTACTCGCAGGGGATCATCTCCGCCGAGGAGATGATTGATAAAGGCAAGGATCCCGGCGAGCTCGCGGAGAAGGTCCACCGGTCGGGAGGCCTGGTCGGTCGGGCCGAGCTCGACGAGAAGGCGGATGACGAGGGGTGATCGCTCCTCGTTCGGCCGATTCGACGGCATCAACCACTTCGCCCGCGGGAGTCCGGGGAGCGTGTCTCTCGCGCTTCGGAGCCCGGCTTGCCGCGACGAGGCTGCCTGAGTTCTCCTTTTCATGCGTGGTGTTCAAGCGCAGAAGTCCACGCGTCATGCTGCTGGCGCTCTCAGAATCGAGCAACCGGAGCCCACTCCTCCGATGAACATTCCTCCAATGCCCGGACGCCTTTCCATTCCCGAAGCTCCCCTCCCGGCGATCCGGTGCGGCGGACCGTCGGTCCTGCCTAGGACGCGTTGCGTCGGTCCTGAGAGGGAGGTCGGGCGATGAGCCTTCCCGTCGAGGAACTGAAGGGCCGGCGTCTCGGCCGAGTGTTGACCAAGCTCGGCAAGGTGAGCCGGGATCAGGTCCACGAGGCGCTCGAGATCCAGAAGACCAAGCGAGAGCTGATCGGGCGGATCCTGATCGAGCTCGGCTACGTCACCGAGGAGGACGTGCTCGAGGCTCGCGCCGGTCAGGCAGGGCTTCGGTTCATCCACCTGAAGGACCTCGAGATCGACTCCGAGATCCTCGAGGCGCTGCCCGCGGAAGCGGCCAACACCTTCCAAGTGGTTCCGATCGAGTACGAGCCGCAGGGCAAGCGGCTGACGATCGCGATGAAGGACCCGGACAACTTCAAGGCGATCGACGACCTGCGCCTGCTCATGGGCTTCAAGGTCTCCGCGGTGGTGGCGCCGCCGGAGGAGGTCGACGAGGTCCTGAAGTCGAAGTTCTCGACCGGTCAGCGCACGATGGCGGACATCTACGCCGACATCGGCGAGTCCTCCGCGGTCGCGGCGGTGTCGGGACGCGGAGACTCGATCGATCTGGCGAGCCTCGAGGCCGCCGCCGACGACAACAAGGTCATCCAGCTCCTCAACCTCGTGCTGCTGCAGGCGATTCGGGACAAGGCCTCGGACATCCACTTCGAGCCGTTCGAGGACGAGTTCAAGATGCGCTACCGCATCGACGGCGTCCTCTACGAGATGATCCCGCCGCCGAAGCACCTCGCGCTGCCGATCGTCAGCCGCATCAAGGTGATGAGCAAGCTCAACATCGCCGAGCGCCGCCTTCCGCAGGACGGTCGCATCGAGCTCACGATCGGCGGGGCCCCGATCGACCTTCGCGTCGCGGTGCTGCCGACGATGTTCGGCGAGAGCGTCGTCATGCGCGTGCTCGACCGCTCGAACGTGCAGTTGAGCCTCGATCGCGTCGGGCTTCGCGACGACGAGCTCGAGACGATGCGGGCGATCATCCGTCGCCCCAACGGCATCGTGGTGGTGACCGGGCCGACCGGCTCCGGCAAGACCACCACGCTCTACGCCTCGCTGCAGGAACTGAACGACCCTGCGACGAAGATCCTCACCGCGGAGGATCCGGTCGAGTACGACATCGACGGGCTCATCCAGTGCCAGGTGAACCTCGATCAGGAACTCACCTTCGCGAGGCTGCTGCGGTCCTTCCTTCGGCAGGACCCCGACATCATCCTCGTCGGCGAGATCCGCGACCTCGAGACCGCGCAGATCGCGATCCAGGCGTCGCTCACCGGCCACCTGGTGTTCACGACGCTGCACACCAACGACGCGCCGAGCAGCATCCTGCGTCTGCAGGACCTCGGCGTCGAGAACTTCCTCCTGACCGCGACCATCGAGGCGATCGTCGCGCAGCGCCTCGTCCGCCGCGTCTGCGTGAAGTGCAAGGAGGAGTACGCGCCGAGCGAGGAGCAGTTGATGGAGCTCTCGCTTCGCCCGGCGGACGTGCAAGGGCGGACGTTCTTCCGCGGGCGAGGCTGCGACAACTGCAACCGCACCGGCTACCGCGGACGCCTCGCCATCTTCGAGATCATGCGCATGGACGACCCCATGCGCGAGCTGATCATGCAGCAGGGCTCGACCGCCGTGCTTCGCGCCGAAGCGCGTCGCCGCGGCATGCGGACGCTCCGCGAGAGCGGCCTGCTCGCCATCTTCGAAGGCCAGACCACGATCGACGAGGTCGTCCGCGAGACGATCGCCGAGGAGTGACGGGTACCCCCACGCGTGCGCATCGCCGCCGACGGGCGGCCGGAGACGAGCGTCCATGCCGACCTACACCTACGAGGCCCTGAACGCCGCGGGCAAGCCCCAGAAGGGGACCATCGAGGCGAAGACCGCCGACGAGGCGGTGCAGCGGATCAAGAGCCAGGGCTTCTTCCCGACCTCCGTCCGCGAGCAGAAGATCAAGGGTTCGGGCGGAGCCGCCGGCAACGCGGCGCGCGGCAAGGCCAAGAAGAAGAAGAAGGGCTTCTCCCTCGCCTTCGGCCGCGTTGCGCTCAAGCGCATGACGCTCTTCACGCGGCAGCTCTCGACGCTGCAGGACGCGGGCCTTCCGCTCCTCCGCTCGATCCAGGTGCTCGAGCAGCAGCAGAAGCCGGGACGCCTCAAGAACATCCTCTCGGGCGTCGCCGAGGACGTCGAGAGCGGCTCGAGCCTCTCCGACGCGATGGCCAAGCATCCCGCCGCCTTCGACCGGCTCTACTGCAAGATGGTCAACGCCGGCGAGATCGGCGGCGTGCTCGACGTCATCCTCCAGCGCCTCGCGGACTTCATGGAGAAGGCCGAGCGGCTCAAGCGGCGCATCAAGAGCGCCCTCATCTATCCGAGCGTCGTCATCACGATCGCGGTGCTGATCGTGACCGGCATCATGTACTTCGTCATCCCGAAGTTCCAGGAGATCTTCAACGACTTCGACGTGAAGCTCCCGGGGCTGACCCTCTGGCTCATCGACACGAGCCGCTGGGTCGCGGGGCAGTCGAGCCCCGATCAGACGATTCCCGGCGCGGTCTGGATCGTCTGCTCGCCGGTCATCGCCTTCGCGTTCTACAAGCTGATACGCAAGACGCAGTTCGGCAGGGCGGCGACCGACACGATCGTCATCCACATACCCGTGCTCGGGAACCTCGTGAGAAAGACCGCGGTCGCGCGCTTCACGAGGACCCTCGGCACCCTCGTCGCGGCCGGCGTGCCGATCCTCGAGGCGATCACCATCACCCGCGACACTTCGGGCAACTACGTCTACGAGAAGGCGCTCAACAAGGTCCACGACTCGATCCGCGAGGGCGAGACCTTCGCGACGCCGCTCCGCGAGGCGAAGGTCTGCGACAGCCTCGTCGTCAACATGATCGACGTCGGCGAGGAGACCGGCGACCTCGACGTGATGCTCATGAAGATCGCCGACAACTACGACGAAGAGGTCGATGTCGCGGTGGCGGGCCTTCTGAGCCTGCTCGAGCCGCTGATGGTCGTCGTCCTTGGCGGCATCGTCGGCACGATCGTGCTCGCGCTCTTCATGCCGCTCGTCTCCATGATCGAGAACGTCTCGGGAGGCCGCTGATGCAAGGCCTCACCGGCTCGAATCGCCGGCGCGGATTCAGCGTCGTCGAGCTGCTCGTCGCGATGGCGATCGTCGTCACGCTGATCGCGCTCCTGGTGGTGGCGGTCGAGCGGGCGATGCGGGGCGGGCAACAGGCCCAGAGCGAGTTCCTGATGGGCTCGATCGAGCAGGGTCTGACCCAGTTCCGCAACGACCACGGCTATCTGCCGCCGGTGCTCGGGCGAAGCGGGACCGCGGGCAGCCAGAGTCCCGGCTCGCTCGGCTACCTCCGGGACGTGCTGGCGCCGCCGCAGAACGCGGCGAACCAGCAGGCGTGGTTCTCGATCACGTCGCTTGCGGAGTACCTCCTCGGCTACGGCGATCGCAGCTGCGACGGCTACGGCGCGATCGGCGATCCGCCCTACTCGAACCCGAACGCGCAAGGGGTCTCGGAGATCCCCGCGCTCGGCTTCCGCGGTCCGGGCCGCGACGGCGGCTGGGGCTCGATCGTCAATCCGCGCAGCGCGCAGGGACTCTCCGCCGGCGTCTTCCTCGCCCGCAATCCGGGCGATGCCGGCGTCTTCCCGAACGCGGCCGGCAACGCGGTGCAGCTCGAGGGCCGGGTGTACGGGCCGTATCTCGAACTGCGCGACGAGCGCCTGCTCGGCGCCGTGACCGGCATCGTCAACGGCAATCCGGTCATCGCGTTCCCCGGCGAGATCGACAACTTCGACGACTTCCCCAAGGTGCTGTGCGACTACTGGGGAAGCCCCATCCACTACTTCCGCCGGCCGTATCTCGGTTCCGACCCGGGCAAGGCGAACCTGAACCTCAACCTCGGCGACGTCGCGGCGATTCGTCCGTGGGAAGTCCCGCCGGGCCAGGACATCGACGGCTTCGCCGATGCGAGCACGGACATCTCCGGCGGCGACAGCACGACCACGCGCGATCTGCTCGCCGCGGAGTTCGCGTTGCTTTCCCCGGGGCCCGATCGCGGCGTCAATCTCGCGGTGCGGCGCGACCAGGCCGGCCTCAACGAAGACAACCTCGTGAAGGTGGCGCGATGAAACGGATGACTCGAACCTCGCGGCTCTCCTCGATCGTGCGCTCGGTTGGCGGATCGTCTCGAAGCGGTCGGCGACCGGGCTTCACGCTGATCGAGCTTGTCGTGGTGCTCGCGGTGATCCTGGTGCTGGTCTCGCTGGTGCTCGCGGTCTCGTCGATCCTGATCAAGCGATCTGAAGTGCAGCAGACCGAGAGCGCTCTCGCGATCCTTTCCGCAGCGGTCGACGAGTTCGAGGCGGCCCGGGCTCGGCCGATGACCTACGGCACGCGGAACTCGCCCGCCGGCGCCCGCTACGACATTCCCGAACTCACCAACGTCAACTACGCCCACGTCATCCTCTTCGTGCTCGACCGCCTTGCGACGCACGGCCCGAGCCGTGACATGATCGCGAAGATGGACGGAAAGCTCTTCCGCACCGCCGCGACGAACATCCCCAATCCGTCCGGCGGCTACCCGCCGACCGAGTTCTGGTGGGGACCGCTGCCGCGCATGGAGCTCGTCGATCCGTGGGACACCCGCATCGCGGTGATCTTTCCGGGGCGACCGTGGGTGCAGGGCGACGATCCGAACCTCAAGGATCTCGACGGCACCATTCGCACCGCGGACGAACAAGGCAACACCCCGTGCGTGAACCGCAAGATCCGGTTCATCTCGCCCGGGCCCGATCGGCAATACGGAACGCCCGACGACATCGAGTCCTACTCGGAGCGGGTGCCATGAACGACCGCCACCGAATGCGCCTTCGCCGCGCCTTCACCCTGATCGAACTGCTCGCGGTGATGGGGATCCTCGTGCTCCTCGCGGTGCTCACCGTCGCGGGCGTGGGTCGGATCTCGAAGGACGCGAGGATCTCGACCGCGGTGAATCGCATCACCGCGGCGCTCGGGAACGCCCGGGCGATCGCGATCAAGGAGAACGCGTTCGTGCTGGTGGTCTTCAAGTCGAACTGGCCGACGAACGCCGACGGCAGTCCCGCGAACGCCGACGCGAAGCAGACCACCGAGATCGTCGTCGCCAAGTTCACCGGCGAGAGCGAGATCTTCTACAGCGGCAGCGCGGGCAATCCGAACCGCATCAACCTGACCGACCGGTACCTGCCGGTGCCCGGTGTCGCGCCGGTGCAGCTGCCGTCGGGGATCAAGGTCGCCGGGCCGAACTACGAGTTCGAGTTCGACACGGCGTTCGAGTCGCCGGGCTTCTACACCCAGGGCGACATGAAGATCCTCTCGCGATCCTGCGGCGAGTACCCCGAGTACTACCGCATCGTCGGGATCCTCTTTGGACCCGACGGTCGGCGACTCATCCGCAATCCGACCGGTTCGGGCGGAGACCAGAAGACCTTCGTCGACTTCGACACGATCGACTCCGACAACGACGGCGATCGCCAGGACGTCCACTATCGATTCCCGACCGGCTGCAACTTCTCCAGCACCTTCGACCGCTACTACTTCGCCGACCATCCTCGCGACGAGACGAACGTGATGATCGTCCCGTTCCTCATGGTCTACGACGACGATGCCGCCCGTGAACTGAAGGTGACCGACTGGACGACCCGCGCCAACATCGAGCAGGAGCTCGTGGGCCGCGAGACCGGGTTCATCGCCCGCAATGGGCAGCGGATCGACTTCAATCCGGCGACCGGAGTGGTGCAGCCATGAGCCGATCCGCTTCCATCCGCACTCGCCGCGGCTTCAGCCTCATCGAGGTGCTGCTCGCGATCTTCATCCTCGGCATCGGGATCATCTCGATCGGGGCGATCTTCCCGGCGGGCATCGTGCAGCAGCGGCAGTCGCTCGACGACGCCCTCGGGCCGATCGTCGCGGACAACGCGCTTGCGTCGCTGCGGGCCAAGCTCTCGCAGAACGACTTTGGATTCGCGGAGGACTTCGAGGGCTTCCCGCTGGGACTGCTCGACCTCGCGAGCTTCGAAGGGGCCTACGGCGACCTCGATCCCGCGGCGCCGCGCACGCTTGGAGACTGGGGCTGGCGTCGTCCGGCGCTGGCCCTCGCCGAGATCTCGTCGTTCCAGACCAACTATCCGTCGCTTGGCGGCGGCGATCCGACCGTCTCGGCCGGTTCGATGATCGTCTTCAACACGATCGGGCGACCGGAGAACGTCGCGCCCGGCAGCCAGATGACGATCTCCGAAGTGCCGTGGAACCGTCGCAAGTACGGACCGGCGGCGAACGACGGCTCTCCCGGTGCATTCCCGCTCGTCGTGTTCGAGCCGTGGGAGCGTGCCTATCCGTCCTTCGCGCCGGGCACGCCGGAGTCGGCTTCCAATCCTCCGGAGTACTACTGGGACTGCATGTTCCGCCGCTTCCAGGGGCGGGTGCAGGTGGCGATCTTCGTCTATCGCGTGAGCGGCGCCGAGCAGCTCGGCGGCTACGAGCCCGCGCAGACGGTCGCCTTCGCCGGCGCGAGTCGCACCTCGCTGCCGTATCGGCTCGACCTCGCGGTGGCCTGGCCGGTGACGCCGGCGGGCAACCTCGATCCCACGGTCGTCAACGGCACCGCGCCCAACAGCCTTCTGCAGCTCGAGAACCTCGACTACCACTGGCAACTCCCGGGACAGTGGCTGCTCGATCCCAACGGCAACGTGCACCGCATCGCCTCGGGACGCCGCGTGCGTGCGGATGGTCCGGTGCGTCTGATGACGCCGCTGCCGCGACTTCTCGAGCCGACGTCGGATCCGTCGCGTGCGATGCGTTCGTACTACTTCATGGGCGACGAGGCGGGCGACATCGGCACCTTCTGGTACCTGCCCGTCGAGGACGATCGCGGCTACCGCATCACGCCCGTCTACGTCGCGGTGAAGGAGCTCTGAGATGCGCGAGCGAACCTTGAACGCGATGCTCTTCCGCCGCGGCTTCACCCTGGTCGAACTGCTGATCGCGGTGGTGGTGCTGCTCGTCGTGATCCTCGCGGTGGGTCGGATCTTCTCGACCGCCGGGCAGGTCACTGCCTACGGGCAGGCGACCGCCGATCTCCTGCAGGAGGCTCGCGCGATCGAGAACCAGATGCGGCGCGACTTCGCGCGGATCTCGAAGGACGGCTTCCTCGCGATCCAGTGCATCGAGGTCCGCAACGACGTCAACTTCGCCTCGAGCGGGCAACTCCTCGATCCGGCCAAGGATCCCGACTACGTCTTCCGCGCCGATCGGCTGATCCTCTTCGTCGACGGCTTCGCCGCCACGAGCGGCTACGTCGAGAGCCAGGAGCTCTCCGGCGGCGACACGGTGACCAACAACCCGCACAGCGCGGTGAGCCGCGTCTACTACGGCCACGGCGTCCAGTTCCCGACCGGCAAGGCTCTGAGCGATCCCTGCTGCTACGGCGACGGCCAACCGCTGACGCCGTGGGCCTTCTCCGATCCCTTCAACGAGAACACCCTCGTCGAGATGCAGGCGTGGCCGAGCGGCGGCTTCGGCACCCCGATCGTCGGCACCCAGCCGCCGCCGGCAGAGTGGCTGCTGCTTCGCCAGCCGGTGCTGCTTGCCGACGACGGCGGCAGCCCGCTGTTCTATGGCTCGCAAGGCCGCAACGGCGCGGGCAGCATCTGGCCCGATCCCTACTACGACGGCGGCACGCAGGACCGCGGCTCGATCCGCAAGGGCCGCGTCGACATCACCGGGCAGACGGCCGAGGCGATCGAGCGCTTCGTGACGAAGAAGGAGTCCGGCTTCCCGTCGAGCGTGCCGGGGAACTACAGCCCCGATCGACCTTGGATCGTGAACAGCGGCGCCGTGCCGAGCGGCCAGCGGGTGATCGCGCAGGCGTTCGCCTACCCACGCGGCGAGAAGACCGCGCCGAGCAGCCGTCGCGAGGACCAGATGCTGACCAACACGATGCTCGGCAGCAACGTGAGCTCCTTCGCGATCGACTGGACCTACGACGACGGTGCGGGACGACAAGCCGCCGCGGATGGATCCACCTACCTCGGCGTCGATCTCGTGACCGAGGACGCCGTGGCGATGACCGGTGTCCTCGTCGATGCAGCCAGAACCCAGCCGTGGTTCGGCTTGCCGGATCTTCCGGGCAATCAGAACGCGTTCGCGAACCGCGGCGTTGGGACGTTCACTTCCTACGCGGCGGCCGATCCGACGAACCTCGGCAACGCGTATCCCTGCTGGCCGGTGTATCCGCAGGCGATCGAAGGTGCGGTGCCGGTCGACGTCGTCGCGATCGGCAGCGGAAGCAACGCGCAGGTCCGGACCTATCAGGCCGCCTTCGGCTTCAACCGGGATCGGGCGTTCACGATCGCCGGCGCCGGACCGGAAGGCCGCTGGATGAGCCCGGATCTGGCCTACACGCCGCTGCCCTCGGCGATCCGCGTGACGCTCGTGCTGCACGATCCCCGCGGCACGATCACCGAGGGCCGCACCTTCCAGTTCACGATCCCGCTCGGCGAGCGGGAATGAGAGGAGCGAACAGAGCCATGCCACGCATCCTCGACGGAATCCGGTTTCATCGTTCGGAGTCGCGTCGCGGCAACACGCTGGTGCTCGTCACCGCGATCCTCGTGCTGCTGGTGATCGTCGCGACCGCCTACATCAGCCGCACCCGCGTGGGGCGCGCGACCGCCGCCGCGCAGCAGCAGGCGACGATCGTCGACGATCGCGCGGAGTCGATCGGGAACATGCTCGCGTCGGAGGTCGCCGAGGCGCTCTTCGTGCGGCCGGTGCAGACGCCGGTGACGAACAACGGCTTCTTCGGCGGCACCGTCAGCAGCAATTGGCCGCGGCTTCCGATCCTGCCCGACGAGGGCCGCTTCGGCGTCGATCCGGCCCGCATCGACGTCACCGATCCGAACACCGGCGAGGTCCGGAAGTTCTACGAGTTCCCGTACAACAAGGCGCCGTACGCCACGATGCCGTGGACGAACTGGCCGGATGCCCTCGGCGCGGCGAACAGTCTCTGGCCGGTCGGCCCGGGTGCTCCGACCGGGCAGTTGGCGAACGGTCTCGGCGGCCCGATCGGCGCCGGCAATCCGTACGGCAATCCGGGCTTCGACGATTCGCGGTGGCTTCGCAGCACCGAGCCGCAGCGTTCGACCGGCACCTTCAACGGGCAGCAGGTCGAAGGCTTCACGCACTGGCTGCACCTGACGAACATCAGCCGCCCCGACAACGGTTGGCGGATCGCGTGGGACATC
>CAZTMB010000025.1:21230-31872 GCA_964614695.1 uncultured Isosphaeraceae bacterium
GCACCTGACGAACATCAGCCGCCCCGACAACGGTTGGCGGATCGCGTGGGACATCAGCGACATTCGCGTGTCGACCACCAACAACGGCGACCCGAACGTCCTCGACAACCTGCTCATCCCGGTCGAGCAGTGGCTGCCGACCGTGGTGCCCAACGGCGTCGCGAGCTCCGCCGACTTCATCGCGCGACGCGACGGCTGGTTCGGTGAGAACGCGAACGGGCCGTTCTACGCGCAGAGCTACCTGCAGCCGGCGACGGCGATGCCGAACTTCTTCCGTCTTGCCGACCTCGGCACGCCGAGCGACGAGTTCCTGCGCAACAGCGATCGCTGGCTGATCTCCACGCTCTTCAGCGACGCCGACGGCGACGGCTTCACCGACTCCTTCTGGTTCCTCGCCCCCGAGCCGATCGATCGCGACGTCCGGCAGGTGGTCGGCATCTCGATCGTCGACAACTCGGCGCTCCTCAACGTGAACGTCGCATCGCTCTTCGATCCGCAGTCGACGGCTGGCGCGAATCCGGCCGACCTCGCCATGCTGTCGTTCGCGACGTCGCCGGTGGGACTGCTCGACAATCCGGCGAACCGTCCGCCGGTCGAGATCTTCAACTTCGCAACGCCCACGGTCGGGCGTTTGACCGGCACCGGCTTCGACTTCGATCGCTACGGGGCAGGAGCCACCGCCAACGCCTCGATGTTCCTGCAGCAGCGTGGGCTTCGCGATGCCGAGGGCGATCCGAACCCGCTCCTCGCCGACCGATCGCTCGACGAGGATCTCCAAGGCATCCTGCTGTCGCCGCAAGAGCGGCTCGCGTACTTCAACGGCGATTTCCGCGGTCGCGGGCCGGAAGGTCTCGGTCTGACCGCTTTCGGCACGCCGGAGGAACTCGAGCTTCGAGCCAACCACGGCCAGAACAATCCCGCGGTCACGACGCGTCTCGAGCGGGCCGTCGACGACGGCGGGCTCGACTTCGCGTTCCTCCGCACGACGCCATTCCGCGAAGAGACGAACGAGTATCTCGATCAGCTCAAGAACCCGCAGCTCGTCCACGACAACCGACGCAAGATCACCACGCTCAGCGGCGCACGGAACGACCTTTCGCCGCCGTGGCTCTGGTCGAGTCCGCGCTTCGAGACCGACATCGACTACAACCGTGACGGCTTCGCGTTCGCGCCGAACGGTTCCGGCACGCCCAACGCGCAGGCGCTGCTCGCCGCCGACCGCGCGTTCTGGGAAGCGCAGCGGCGCAAGTTCGACCTGCGACGTCCGATGGACGAGCCCGCGATCTTCGCCGACGGCACGGTCGTCGAGGCGACGCCGGAGGACGTGGCGGTGAGCAAGCGGATCTGGCGCGAGGAACTTCGTCGACTGCTGCGGCAGACGATGACCCTCGACTACACCTTCCGGGACGGGACGACGACCGCGTACCAGAGTTACCTCGGCCGGCCCGACGACGAGATCAACGAGGGCCGCGACGCCTTCCGCCTGACCCGCCGCATGCTCGGCAGCTGGGCGGCGAACATCGATCAGTGGCGAGATGGTCCTCAGCGTCGAGAGCTGCCCGATGGCTCGGTCGCCTACTTCGATCGTCCGCTCAACCCTCGCAACATCCAGGAGGCGGTGCTCTACCCCGACCCGAGCGAGCCCTCCGAGAGCGGCTTCCCCGACGAGCGGGTCGCGTTCGTCGGCAACGAGAAGCATCCGGTGGTCGTCGAGGTCTTCTTCGCGCTGGTCTATCCCAAGACCCGCGTCGATCCCGCGTGGCAGGCGGCCGGCGGCCCGGCGCCCTTCGGTCAGTTCGGCTGCCCGTGGAGCCCCGGGGCCGGCGAGAACTTCGTGCAGTTCGAGCCGGGGAACCTCCTGACTCCGAATCCCTCGGTCGTCTTCGCGGTGCAGATCGCGAACCCCTACGACAGCCCGATCCATCTCGCGGACTACTCGATCCGCGTCGGCGGACGGAACTTCCCGCTCGCGCTCGCCGCGCAGCAACTCGGCCTGCCGCTCAACTTCTCGCTGCAGCCCACGACGCCTGAGCGGCCTTGCTCGCTGGTGCTCTATTCGATCCCGCAGGCCTCGGGCGCCTTCGGGGCGCAGTTCCGGCAGAAGTGGCTCGACTACCTCGATCTTCAGGAAGACGACCTCTTCGACGACCCGAACAACCTCGCGTTGCGCAGCGACGATCCCAACGACACCTACGAGCCGCTCGAGAGCATGGTGGTCGACGGCACGGCGATCCTGAGCCTGCCGTGGGATGTCTTCGAGGACGAGGACGCGGACTCGGTCGAGATCGTCCGCAACTACCTCGACGACAACGGCGCGAACGGCATGCAACTCGTCGTCGACCGATTCGGCAAGACCGACTTCGAGTCCGACGACGAGTTCTCGCAGATCGCGAGCAAGCTCTACCGCGACGACTACCTGCCGCCGCCACCCAAGTTCGAACTGGTCTTCCTGCCTCCGCCGAACCCGCCGGGAACGGTCGATCCGGATCGCTCCTGGTACAGCGGCGTGCGCATCCGCAACGCCGACTACCTCGTGACGTGGGCGCGGGCGACGCGGCCGTGGCTGCGCGATCTCGACCGCAACGGCGTGATCGATCGTGACGAGATGAGCCCGCGCTACGCGCTCAGCATCACAAGCGACATCTCGCGGGTGATCCGCACCAACGCCGACGGCGTCGACGAGACCGGGGCCGAGCGTTCGAACTACTACAAGGGCGACGTCATCGAGGGGGACAACGAGATTCCCGACGCGCCCGACGCCGAGAACGACGCCGAGATGTGGCTCACCGGCTTCACCTTCGAGAGCCAGTTCCACGACGACGCCGGTCCGCAGCAGATCATCCGCTCGAAGCCCGTCTTCTTCCCGATGCAGGTGGTGGTCGATCCGGCGGGCTATCGCACCTACGACGGCTACCAGTACGGCGGCGGCGGGCCGGGCGACGTGTCGAACTTCAACCCGCTCTCGGGCAACGAGATTCGGTGGGGCGAGAAGGGCCTTCCGAAGGTCGAGCAGTACCGCGAGGATCGCAACTTCGGCCGCTTCGCGTACCAGTTCAGCCAGAAGGACCGCGACTTCGAGCAGATCGGCGAGATCGCGAACGTGCCGCTGTGGGGACCCGAAGTGCGATACCCGATTGCCGGCAACGGCCAGGCGGAGACCGTTCGCACGCTCTCGGAGATCCTCGCCGATGAGGACGATCTCGACTCGGAGACCCATCCGATCGAGGCGGGCGTCTATCGCAACCGGTTCCGCACCTTCGCGGGCTTCGATGTGGGGCTCGAGCCGGATCTCGACACCGGCGAGATCGCGGTCTATCCCGACTTCGACGACCGCGCTCCGGTGCCCGTGCTCGGCGCAGCGCCGGGCGGACTCGATGCGGATCAGGAATCGGAGTGGGAGGCGTTCTTCGCGACGCGTCCGCGACTGCCGGCAGGCGTTGGTCTCTTCGACGCGTTGGTCTGCGACGACCGCGGCATGTTCTGGCTCGATACCGACGGCGACCTCGACGTCGATCTCGACGACCTCGCCTTGGCGCGGCTGCTCTCGCCCGCCAATGCCCGCGGCTTCACCGGCGAGGCGACGCCTGGCCTGATCAACCTCAACACCGCGCCGGTCGAGGTGCTGCGCACGCTGCCGCACTTCACGCGGATGGTCTACAACGACTCCGACTTCCAAGGGTCGCTCGCGCCGGGCGCCGTCGTCAACGTGCCGGACGGCTTGAGCCCCCGCGTGCGTCTGCCGGAAGCGTTCCTGCGGTATCGCGATCAGGCGCCGTCGCCTTCGACGGCTCGAGCCTGGGGCGAAGGCGGGACCGCGTTCCAGGATCTGACCCTGCCCAACTACCTCGATCGCGGGCTCGCCGAGGACGAGTTGCCGGGCTTCCCCGGCTACTTCCCGGGCATGCGCAATCATCGCGGCGTCGAGTCGGTCGGCGAACTGCGGCTGCTGCAGCGCGTGGTCGAAGGGATCGACGACGGATCGTGGGGGCGCCGACTCAATGGCAGCGTCGAGTTCGGCGGGCTTGATCCGTTCCGGACCGGCTCCGAACTGCTTGATGCCGACTTCGGCTACCGAGGACAGAGTCTCCGGTTCGACACCCGCCTCGCCACCGATCGCACGATCGGCATCGCCTCGCCGAATCCCAACGATCCGACGGCGTTCCTGCTGCCGGACACGACGCCCGGCGATGCCGAGGAGCGGAACCTGCTCTTCAGCGGCGTGTCGAACCTCGTCGGTGTGCGAAGCGACGTGTTCACGGTGTATTTCCGCGTCCGCACGTTCCGGCGCAATCCGATCACCGGCATCTGGGATGCGACCGATCCCGAGCACATCCTCGGAGACGATCGTTACGTGATGCTCGTCGATCGCAGCAAGGTCGAGCGACCGGAGGACAAGCCCGAGATCGTCTTCCTTCAGAAGCTCGCGTACTGATCGAGAGCGGCCGCGCGAGCGGTCGTCCTCAGGAAGTTCGATCCGCGAACGGCGCCAAACTCGACGACGATTGTCCGCCGCGCGAAAGCCCAGCGCCGCTACGACCGCCCGCCGCAACTGCAGCGCTTCGCGGTTCGGAGTCGATCGCGTCCATCAGATCCATTCCGTCCAAGTCGTGCACCGCCGAGCGAAGCGAGCGATCAACCGCGTGACGTGGCCCGCGCCCGAAGCACCAGCGTCCAAGTCGCCGCGGGCGATCTCCGCGCGAGCGCAACCGCGTGACGTTCCTCACGACACGTCAAGCTCCCGCACGCCTCGTGCCCGGCGCACCGCTTCGCATGCGGATCGGATGCGTTCCCGCACCGACTCCGGATCGGCGATCCCACGCAGCGGCAGGTTCGGGTTCGTGTGATCGGAGGAGATCACCCGCAGGGTGCCGATCCCGACGACGCGCTGCCAGAAGGGGATCGTGAGTTCCGTGTCCTTGACGCGGTAGATCTCGATCTCCTCGAGATGCCGCGTGAAGAGTCCGCTGCGCACCCGGATCCGCTCGCGGGAGAGTTCGTAGCGCACCGCCCACAGGTCGAGCCATTTCCAGGCGGCGATGGCGAGCGGGGCGAGCAGCAGCGGGGAGGCGAGCCAGCCCAAGCCCGCGGTGGCGATCAAGATCGTCAGGAAGCCGGCTCCGCCGACGGCGACCGCCACGAACCACCAGACGTTGACCCACTGGCTCGGCGAGCCGGACCAGAGCGGTTCGTCCGTCGTCCCGGCAGTGCCCGCCGGGACGGTTCCCGCGGTCGGCTCGGGTCTCGCGCCGGTCAACGGATCCGACGTCGCATGCGGATCGTCCGACGGAGACTCCGGGTCATTCAGAAGTTCGACCGCTTCGACGCTCAGGCCGAGTTCCTCGGCAAGCCGCTCGGTCTCCGCGAGCGAGGGGGCCTGGAGGATGACCTTCGACACCCGCCCGGTGGCAGGATCGCGTCCGGTGACAAGGAAGCGTCGGTTCACGGGCATGGTCTCCCGGCGGCATGGCGCTGGAATGGGGGCAGCGGGCAAAGGAACCCACGGCCATCCTCGCGGTGCGGATCGCCCCCGGCAAGGTGTCGATCCGGGGCTGGGGGGATCACCGAGGCGGTCTTGGGGGGCGGGAGGGCGAACGGGGTCGGAGGTCTGGCTCGCGTCGGCTCGATCGTTGGACCGATTCGGGTCGCGCCTCGCTACGATCTCCGCCCCGCCGGGAGCCGACCGGGTTCCGGTCGATCGCCGGCGAGACCGCCGCGGAGCGACGTCCCTCCGCGGCTCGGACCGACCGCATGCCCGCTTCGAGCGACTCCGATCCCTTCGCCGACCTCGCCCTCGACACCGAGACCGATGGCGAGTCGATCGACCTCTCCGAGGCCTCGATCCTCCTCGTCGACGACAACGTCCAGAACCTCGAGCTGATCCAGGCCTATCTCGAGGCGTTGCCGTGCCCGCTGCACCTGGCCCACGACGGGGTCGAGGCCATGGAGCAGGTCGCGCGGCACCGGCCGGACCTGGTGCTGCTCGACGTGATGATGCCGCGGATGAGCGGCTTCGAGGTCTGCCGCCGGATCAAGTCGAACCCGCAGACCCGGCACACCCTCGTGATCATGGTCACCGCGCTCAACGAGGTCGCCGACTACGAGCGGGCGGTCGAGAGCGGGACGGACGACTTCCTCTCGAAGCCGGTCAACAAGCTCGAACTGCTGACCCGTATCCGCAGCCTGCTGCGGGTGGCGCTCCTGCGGCGCAAGCTCGATCGGCTGGTGGGTCGCCGCGACGTCGACGGCGAGTGACGTCGTTCAAGCAGCGCGTCGTTCGGTCGCGGGGGCGCCGGGCTCACGAACCCAGACCGTGCCTCGGGGCTCGAGCACCAGCTCGAGGTGCGCGAGGTAGCGCCGCAACTCCTCGGTCGAGAAGGACTCGAGCCACGGTCGCCCGACGCCGCGGTTGATCTCGCAGATCATCTCGACGATCTCCTCCCGCTCGAGTCGATCCGTCGACGTCGCGGGAAGGGAAGGCGAGAGGACGGTCGAGGCGGGGGCGATCGCGGTGGCGTGCATGGGCGTCCGTGCTCCAAGCGGTCCTGACTCGGTCGACGAACGCCGTCGACTCCGGTGGTCCATCTCATCGGAGCCTGCCGAATCGGCGGTGGAGTCGATAACCGAGGCCCCGATGTCCGCGATCCGCCGGTGAAGCCACCACACCACCGGATCTCGGGGCTCAGCTCCTCCGCAACCCCATCCGATCGTGGCGAGGGCGGCGAGCAAAGTTTTTTGTCCTTCGAAGCGGGACGTTGGCGGCCGTCGCGATCGGGCGAAGGCGCGGATCTTCTTCGTCCGCGAACGGAACAAGCCTCGGAAGCGTCTCCTCCTTCGGGATCGTGCGCAAACTTGTCGCCCGAGTGCGTCCGTGAGGACGAAGGCGATTCCCGAGCGGGATAGCATCTCGTCTCCCCTCGGCTCTCCCCGGATCAAGGACGATCCTGTGCTTGAACGCCGCGACCAGACCGACGTTGTTGGCCATGACGCTCTCGCTATCGAAGCGGCTGGCGGAGTCGTCTGCGGCAGTTGCGCGGGTCGCCGCGGAGTGCTTCGGGCAGGTCTCGCGACCGCCGTCGGCATGCTCGCGTGGGGTTGCAGCGGCGGCCGCGAACCCGATGCCGCGACGCCGCCTCGAGTGACCCAGCAGCGTCGGCCCGCCGGAGGGACGCCGGTCGATCCGCGACCACGCGTGCCGTCCGCCGAGCCCTCGGTACGGGTGCTCGTGGGCGAACTTGAGGCCGCGTCGTTTCAACTTCACCTTGCCGCGACAGGCCGATGGATTCGCGTCCGGGACGCAGGTGATGGGGCAGGCACGGTGCTTCCGTCCCCGATCGAGTTGTCGCGGGATGGCGATCGTTGGCGGCTGGCGGGTGCCAGCGGTCCGGTGCTGCGACTGCCCCTGGGGCGGTTGAACTTTGCGACGGTTCCCGGCGAGGCGGCCTCGTTGGTGGCGAGCGTCGCGTCGGGGGGACGCCAGCGCGAACGAGATCAGCGGTTCGGTGGCGTGCTCGAGGTCGTGCCGGGCTCCAACGGAAGGCAAGTCGATCTTGTCGCCACGCTTCCGATGGAGACCTATCTCCCGGGGGTGGTCGCCAAGGAGCTCTACGGCCACTGGTCGCCCGCAGCGTTCCGCGCTCAGGTGATCGCGGCGCGGAGCTTTGCCGTTTGCGAGATCGCCCATTGGGCGAACCGACGGCACTACGACGTCTGCACCGGCCCGGACACGCAAGCCTGGGCGGGTCTGGTGGCAAGCGGTCTGCCTGCGTCCGCAGCGGCCGAGACCCGTGGACTCGTCTTGGCGTGGGACGATCGAGTGGTCCCGGCCTACTACAGCAGTTGCTGCGGCGGCCTTCCAGCCGAAGCGAGCGAAGCGATCTCTTCCTCCCCGGCCAACGCGATCCCGCCGTTGGATGGTCGCGGCGACGGCGGACGCTGTTGCGAGTGGGCTGCGACCTATCGCTGGGAGCGGATCGTCGCGACACCGATCTTCTCGGCGGGGCTGACGAACTGGGGGCGTCAGGAGTCGACCGAGGCGATCGCGTCGCTCGACGGGATTCATCGGATCGAGGTCTCGGCGATGAACCGACACGGTCGACCGACCCGGTTCCGAATCGAGGATCGCCACGGACGGGCCGCGGAGTTGCGGAGCGAGCGAGCCAGGCGGGCCTTCGCCGCCGCGACTCCGGCGAGCGCCGGCAGGTTCTTCTCGGCGGCGGTGGAACCGAAGGTCGAGGCGTCCCGCGTTCACTTCGAGGGCCGCGGCTTCGGGCATGGGGTCGGCCTGTGCCAGCACGGCGCCGAGGCCATGGCCCGCTCTCGCAGTTCGGATGAGGCCATTCTGCGGCGGTACTACCCTGGGGCGACCATCGTCGGGGGCTGGACGTGACCGGGGATCGGAGGCCGGGGCGACCGACGCCTTGGCGGCGCGACGTCTCGGTTCGGTGACCCTCGCGGGACCGAGGTAGCGTGAATCGATCCCGAAGTCGCTCCGGTGTTCGACCCCCTTCGATCCCTGACGTGGCAGGGCGATGCCAGTCGATCGCCCCGGCGAGTTCCAAGCCGAGCTCGATCCCGATGCCGAAATCGGGCCCAAAAGTAGACACGGCCGCGCCCTTTTCAGATCGCGGCCGGTCTCCCTTTCCCTCGTGCTCCAAGACCCGTCGGGCTTGAATGACTGCTTTGGATTCGGACCAGGGGGTCCGTCCTCAGGAGCTCAGATGTTCGGGGTTCCCTTTCCCGTCTACCTCCGAGTGGTCCGCGCCCTTTTCTTCGCGGGACTCGGTGCTCCAGCGATCAAACTTCCCAGCCGAACGATTGCGAGGGTCCCTTGCTCCCTGAATCGCTCGACCCGCATCCGATGGTGAATACTCCCTCCCTTGCCGTCGGACTTGAGGTCTTCAGAGCCTCCAGACAGGGATTGTGCGTTGGGATCCGAGGGGTGCAAGCGCTCGCCTGCGTTTTCCGCCACTTTTTTATTCGCGCCCCGCGACGATCCTCGCGATCCGCGGGCCGCCCCACGCGAACCGACGGGACCTTCCCCAGCGGCTTCGAGAGCTTTGCCGCCCAACAGCGGCGGGGCCCGTGGATCACGACCTCGCCCGTTGCCGGCGGCATCGCCGTCGGAGAGAACATCGCAGCCCCGTCATGCGTCACCCGACCCCTCGAACCTCGATCTTCGCCCGTCTGACCCTCTCCGGGGCGGTCTTGGCCGCGATCCTCACTCAGACCGGGATCGCCACGGAACCAAGCGTCGTCCCCGCAGTTGCAAGGCCGACGATCAAGGTGCAGGAGACGGTCCCGCAAGCCCGCGCCGCGTGGCGCGATCGCACCCGCGAAGTGCCAGCGGCAGGCGGGGTGCAGGTTCGCAGCGATCTGTCCCCCGAGCGGACGGCCGCCATGGTCGCTGCCGAGAGTGCGGCGTTGCGGCGTCTTGTCGATCCGTGGGGGCAGCCGGCGGGGGCGAGGCGGCTGTGGTGCTTCGCGTCTCGCCGCGAGTTCGAGGATGTGCTGCGAACCGAGTTCGGCGCCGACGCCCGCGGGCAAGAGGCGATCCTCATCGAGCATCGAGGGGTGCGGTTGGTCGCCATCTGCGACGCGGCGGTGGCCGAGGATCGCCTGGCTCGCGACCTCGCCGCCGCGATCGCGGAGCGGCACCTTCTCGAGCGATGCCCGTCGGCCCCGCCGTGGCTTCGGGCCGCGTTGCCAGCGTGGTTCGGCGAGGCGATGGCCTACGGACGCTGGCAGCCCGGTCTCGTCTCGGCCTCTCGGCAGGAGTCGCTCGCGGCCGCTGCCGCGGAGGGGCGATTGATCGGCCTTGATCGCGTGGTCGTCCTGGATCGACCGGGGTGGCGGGCCAACGAAGCGGCGGGCAGCGGCGCCCTGCAGGAGGCGGAGGCCACGGCGCTGCTGGCCACACTGCTCGGCGAAGCGTCGGATCGCAGCAAAGCGGCCCAAGCTCGGCGGGCCGCGTTGGGTCGCTGGTGGAGAGGTGTCGTCTCCGGACAACCGCCGCAGCAGGCGTGGAGCGAGGTCTTCGGCGCTCGCCTTGCTTCGCCCATGGTCGAGGCGGTGCGGGCGACGATGAGCCGTCCGCCGGGTGATCTGGAAGCGGCGATCCGCGAAGCGCGTTGGCTTGCCGAGGGGCGACTGCATCTCGAGGCCCGCGGCGAGACGGAGCCTGATCCGGCGACCCTCCGAACTCGTCTGCTCGAGTCGGGATTCTCGATTCAGGAGCCGTGCGTCGCTTCGACCGGACGACGCGACTGGCGACCGACGCCGCAGGCGGCTTCACGCTGGAGTCCGAAGCTTCGTGGGGACCGACCGACGCAGGACCCGGGGGTCGCCGATGCGGAAGCGGCGTGGAGCGGGGCGGTCGGCCCATCCCTGCTGGAGGTGATCTGGACCCGGATGCCCGAGGGCGGCTGGCGGTATGCGATCCGGACCGGCAACGCCTGATCGAAGCCGAACGGCCCCTTCGCGGGTTCCTGGAAGGAGGCCGCCATCCGAGAAACGGATCCGAAACGACACCGCCGAGGCCCATCGGACCTCGGCGGCATCACTCGTGGAGACGGAACAGGATGAGAGGAGGAGAGCAGGAGAGCAGGAGAGTCGAACTTCCTGTTGCACGACGGGCGGTCGGGGT